>NZ_JACASJ010000110.1:0-16004 GCF_013391025.1 Enterobacter sp. SECR19-1250
GCTCCGGATGAATATGATGATCTCATATCAGGAACTTGTTCGCACCTTCCCTAGCGCATTTTCATAATCCAAATAGGATTTGAGACGCCTACCCCTAGCCATGATCGTACCCTAAAAACGACATTGATACGTACCTATATGTGCATTTTATAGTCTCCAACCCTATAACCACACATTCAGTAAGTATACAACATTAGCGTCGTTTTTTGAGAATGGTTACAACTTTAGTGCTTTGTGTACAACTTTATTGTCCTCGGACATCTGCCAGCGCCTGCGCACACGCCCAGGCACTGGCCCACGCCCACTGGAAGTTATACCCGCCCAGCCAGCCGGTCACATCCATCACTTCACCGATGAAGTAGAGGCCCGGCACGTTGCGTGCCTCCATCGTGCGAGAGGAGAGCTCATTCGTGTCGACACCGCCCAGCGTGACCTCCGCCGTGCGGTAGCCTTCGGTGCCGTTGGGCTGCACGCGCCAGTTTGTCAGGGTCTCTACCAGCGTCTCCTGCTCGCGGCTGTTAAGCTGCTTAAGGGAAACATCCGGGATCTGCCCTAACCCCTGCAAACACTCTACCAGACGCTTCGGCAACTGCATCGCCAGGGTATTTTTCAGGCTCTGATTCGGGTGCGCCGCACGCTGTTCATTGAGGAACGCATCCAGATCGCACTCCGGCAGCAGGTTAACCGTGACGAACTCGCCCGGCTGCCAGTAGCTGGAGATTTGCAGCACCGCCGGGCCGGAGAGGCCGCGGTGGGTAAAGAGCAAGTTTTCGCGGAACACCGTTCCGTCTTCGGCGGTAATAACGGAAGGAACAGAAACGCCAGAAAGCGTCTGAAGCTGTTCCAGAAGCGGTTTGTGCAGAGTAAAAGGAACCAGTCCCGCACGCGTTGGCAGCACCTTCAGGCCAAACTGCTCGGCAATTTTGTAGCCGAACGGCGAGGCGCCCAGCCCCGGCATCGACAGACCGCCGCTGGCAATGACCAGGTTATCGGCGCTGACGCTTTCGCCGTTGAGCTGCAGCGTATAGCCCTGCTCGTCGCGGGATACGTCCAGCACCTCTGTACGCAGGCGCATTACCACGCCGCCCTTCTCGCACTCGGCCACCAGCATATCGACAATCTGCTGCGCGGAGTCGTCGCAGAACAGCTGTCCCAGCGTCTTCTCATGCCACGCGATACCGTGCTTACCCACAAGATCGATAAAATCCCACTGGGTATAACGCGCCAGCGCAGATTTACAAAAATGGCGGTTCTGGCTCAGATAGGCCGCAGGTTCGACATACAGGTTCGTAAAGTTGCAGCGCCCGCCGCCAGACATCAGGATCTTGCGCCCAGGCTTTTTACCGTTATCCAGCAGCAGCACGCGACGACCCGCCTGTCCGGCCATCGCCGCACAAAACATACCCGCCGCACCGGCGCCAATTACCACGGCATCAAACCTTTCCACGTCAAAACCCTCTTTGTTCACTGCCGCGGATTGTAAAGTTTCCTCTGTGGTCACACCAGCGTAAAAAGATATTACAAAGCCATTTCATTGAAATTTAAAGAATATCCTTTCAGGCACTTTTCCCAAATCAGGTGGTATGTCAAAAAAAGTCTATATTTCACTTTGCCCGCCGCGCATTTGTCCTGGATAATGCGCCGCGTTCATGTCCTCAAAATGGCGTAACGTCCTATGCTACATTTGTTTGCCGGCCTGGATTTACATACCGGGCTTTTATTATTGCTTGCTCTGGTTTTTGTACTGTTTTACGAAGCGATCAACGGCTTCCACGACACTGCAAACGCAGTAGCAACGGTTATCTACACTCGCGCAATGCGATCGCAACTGGCGGTCGTTATGGCGGCGGTATTTAACTTTTTTGGTGTCCTTCTGGGCGGACTGAGCGTTGCGTATGCCATTGTGCATATGCTGCCAACGGATCTGCTGCTTAACGTAAGTTCTGGCCATGGCCTCGCTATGGTGTTCTCAATGCTGCTTGCTGCAATTATCTGGAACCTCGGTACCTGGTATTTCGGCCTGCCTGCATCCAGTTCTCACACCCTCATCGGTGCCATTATCGGTATCGGGTTAACCAACGCCCTGATGACCGGCACCTCGGTTGTTGATGCGCTTAACCTGCCTAAAGTACTGGGTATTTTCGGTTCTCTGATCATCTCCCCTATCGTCGGCCTGGTGGTTGCGGGTGGATTGATTTTCATCCTGCGTCGCTACTGGAGCAACACGAAAAAACGTGCGCGTATCCACCTGACGCCAGCAGAGCGTGAGAAGAAAGACGGCAAGAAAAAGCCACCATTCTGGACGCGTATCGCCCTGATCATTTCCGCCATCGGCGTGGCCTTCTCTCACGGCGCGAACGACGGGCAGAAAGGCATCGGTCTGGTGATGCTGGTTCTGATTGGCGTTGCACCGGCGGGCTTCGTGGTTAACATGAATGCCTCCGGTTATGAAATCACCCGTACCCGTGATGCGGTCAATAACGTTGAAACCTATTTCCAGCAGCACCCTGAACTGCTGAAAAAAGCGACCGGCGTTGACCAGCTGATCCCGTCTCCTGAAGCGGGTGCGACCACCGCCCCGGGCGAGTTCCACTGCCACCCGGCAAACGCGATTAACGCGCTGGAACGTGCAAAAGGCATGCTGGGCGATATCGAAAGCTACGACAAACTGGCCGTTGAACAGCGTGGTCAGCTGCGTCGCATTATGCTCTGCATCTCTGACGTGACCGACAAAGTCGCGAAGCTGCCAGACGTGAATGCTGACGACAAGCGTCTGCTGAAGAAACTGAAAAGCGATATGCTCAACACCATTGAGTACGCGCCAATCTGGATCATCATGGCTGTCGCGCTGGCACTGGGTATCGGTACGATGATTGGCTGGCGTCGTGTGGCAACCACCATCGGCGAGAAGATCGGTAAGAAAGGCATGACCTATGCGCAGGGCATGTCCGCGCAGATGACGGCGGCGGTCTCTATCGGTCTGGCAAGCTACACCGGTATGCCGGTCTCCACCACCCACGTACTCTCTTCGTCCGTGGCAGGTACCATGATTGTTGATGGCGGCGGTCTGCAACGCAAAACCGTGACCAACATTCTGATGGCCTGGGTGTTTACGCTTCCGGCGTCTATCCTGCTCTCGGGTGGGTTGTACTGGATTGCGCTGAAGCTGATTTAATTGGCTGAAGGCTACAAAAAAGCGGGTCAGGAAACTGACCCGCTTTTTTTATGGCTGCTATTTGTCATGAGGTATTAGATAACATGAGGATTTTCTGAACATTTTTTGCTCAAGTTCAAAACACAAAAAAAACTATCATGGCGACCAGAAGAAACATCCAGACAAAGGAGAATGTATGGCTTCTGTCCCTATTTCAGGACCGGGTTCAATCGTTATAGCGAACAATATGCGTGAGGCACGCCTTAATGGAATGTCACGCAATATGGCCACGCCCTCAACGTATTATTGGTTCTATCAAAAAGTCCGAAATGGCGGGCCCTGGGATTATAAAAAATTCGACCCATATTTTGCTGCATTTGGTAACTTCAACTTCGGAGCCGCCGGTACTGCGGCAGGTATCCCTGCAACCATCCTTCTTATGGGGGCAGGCTGGGCTCAAGGCCGGGCAGGTACCTCAAAACCGAAATGGGGAAAATGGTACGAAAAGCCGCCTTACGGAGACGACCCAACGGACCAACGCAACATCAGAGAAGGAATCGAGTATGCCATTCAAAACGGCTATTAAATGGACTCATCGCCTTGTTACCGTTTCGCTTCTGGCTCTGGTCATTGGATTTCTCTGGTTAAACCATCAGCCCAATCAGCGAAAAAGCGATGAGCTACAGCGCGTTTATAAATTATCCGATAGCGTCTGGCTCTATATGACCGTGAACAATCAGGGTGGCACAACCGTACCAACAATCTACCGTTACTACCTCTCGGGGGCGCTCTCAGGGAAAGATACTGACATTATCCATCAGCTTGCTATGAAGTATCCGATCATCGAAGGTACAGGCACGATTACCTCAGCCAGTATTGATACAAGCGGGGAAGTGAAAATTGCCTATAGCGGGAAGGTTATTTCGATTGAGAACAATATCACCGATCTCCGGTTCTCAGTTAAGCCCTGAGCCAGATGAAAGAAGGCGGGGCTTACCCCGCCTGCTGTAATACTCAGTGCCAAATCATTAAGGCAATCATACTGACGACGACCAGGCCACACAGGGCGCTGGTCAAAATGAACTGGCGACGCAGGCGCTCGCAGCGGCGGATAAACTCTTCATCGTGATGATCCCGGTAGCGCTGGTAGTAGATATACCCGACCAGGCGCATCTGTTTGCTGGGCTGTCCATGCGAGGTGAAGAACCCTCCACCGTCCACATACTGATAAAGCAACGGATCGCAACCACGAAGTACCACTAACAGCGCACGTAACGATGAGAAGTAGCGCGCCATATTCACTATGCAAACTACGCATAACGCCCAAAACAATGCGACGGTGCTAATCATACATCCTCCCCGGCGTCCGCCCACGAAGCAAGGCTTCTGAGCTACCGCACCCCAATGCCCTGACAGACAGTTCAGTGAAAGAATGACCAAAAGTCGATCCGGTTCGCGTTTTAATATCCGAACGGTTCATTAAATAGTGTAGGAGATCCGTTAATTTTTTTGCCACAAGGTTAATCGTTATCAACACCAAAGCTTGAAAAATATGTTTAACTGGGCCGTAATGAAAGCATCAGACGACGGCTTTCTGTTTAGTCATCGATAACTTAAGGAAGGAGTAACACTATGGCTTACAAACACATTCTCATCGCGGTAGACCTCTCCCCGGAGAGCAAAGTGCTGGTTGATAAAGCAGTATCCATGGCACGCCCTTACAACGCGAAAGTTTCGCTGATTCACGTTGATGTGAATTACTCCGACCTTTATACCGGTCTGATCGACGTGAATCTCGGCGATATGCAAAAACGCATCTCCGAAGAGACACACCACGCCCTGAGCGAGCTGTCCACCAACGCAGGTTACCCGATCACTGAAACCTTAAGCGGTAGCGGCGATCTGGGCCAGGTGCTGGTCGATGCGATTAAGAAATACGATATGGACCTGGTGGTTTGCGGTCATCACCAGGACTTCTGGAGCAAGCTGATGTCCTCAGCGCGTCAGCTCATCAATACCGTTCACGTGGATATGCTGATTGTTCCGCTGCGTGACGAAGAAGACGAGTAAGTGCAAAAAAGCCCGGTGGCGCTAACGCTTACCGGGCCTACAAATGGCACTGAACGTAGGCCGGGTAAGGCGAAGCCGCCACCCGGCTTTTTTATTCCGGCGTACCCGAATAAATATCAAACCGGTGCCCTTTGGTGGTCACCGCGTTGGTCGTCGCAACGTCCGCCAGCGGCGGCGCGTAGTCCGGGCGTTTCACCACCACCCGCTTCGTTGCAAGCTGACGGGCAGGCTCAAGCAGGCCGTCCGCATCCAGATCCGGCCCCACCAGCGACTGAAACACCCGCATCTCTTTTTTCACCAGCGCGCTTTTCTGCTTATGCGGGAACATCGGATCGAGATAGACCACCTGCGGGCGCGGGGTGATATCGGTCAACGCCGTCAGGCTGGAGGCGTGGATCAGCTGTAAACGTTCCTGCAACCACGGGCCGATTTCCGGGTCCGCGTAACCACGAGTCAGGCCGTCATCCAGCAACGCGGCCACCACCGGGTTGCGCTCCAGCATCCGCACGCGGCAGCCGACAGACGCCAGCACAAACGCATCGCGCCCCAGCCCCGCCGTGGCATCCACCACATCCGGAAGATAGCTCCCTTTGATGCCGACGGCTTTTGCAACAGCCTCACCGCGGCCGCCGCCAAACTTGCGCCGGTGCGCCATCGCGCCCCCGACAAAATCGACAAAAATCCCGCCGAGTTTCGGTTCGTCGCGTTTACGTAATTCGAGATGCTCTGGCGTCATCACCAGCGCCATCAGGTTTTCTTCATCGTGCTCCAGCCCCCAACGGGCGGCCAGAACAGATAAGGCGCCGTCTCCGGCGCCTGTTTCATCCACTAAGCAGATCTTCACGTAGCAATCAGCCTTTGATCCCGTAATGCTCAAGCATCGCATCCAGCTGCGGCTCGCGGCCACGGAAGCGTTTGAACAGCTCCATCGGCTCTTCTGAGCCGCCGCGGGTCAGGATGTTATCGAGGAACGACTGACCGGTTTCACGGTTAAAAATCCCCTCTTCTTCAAAGCGAGAGAAAGCATCCGCCGCCAGGACATCGGCCCACAGGTAGCTGTAATAACCTGCCGCATAGCCGCCCGCGAAGATGTGGCTGAACGCGTGCGGGAAGCGACCCCAGGTTGGCCCTGGAATAACCGCAACCTGCTTTTTAATCTCGGCCAGGGTTTCGAGGATTTTTGCCCCCTGCTCCGGGCTAAACTCGGCGTGCAGGCGGAAGTCGAACAGGCCGAACTCCAGCTGGCGCAGAATAAACATTGCCGCCTGGTAGTTCTTGGCTGCCAGCATTTTATCCAGCAGTTCTTTCGGCAGCGGTTCACCGGTCTCGTAGTGGCCGGAGATAAACGCCAGCGCGTCCGGCTCCCAGCACCAGTTTTCCATAAACTGGCTCGGCAGCTCGACCGCATCCCACGGCACACCGCTAATACCGGCCACGCCTGCGGTTTCAATGCGGGTCAGCATATGGTGCAGACCGTGACCGAACTCATGGAACAGGGTGATCACTTCGTCGTGGGTGAAGAGCGCAGGCTTGCCGCTCACCGGACGGTTGAAGTTACAGGTCAGGTAAGCGACAGGCTTCTGCAGGGAACCGTCGGCTTTACGCATCTGGCCGACGCAGTCATCCATCCACGCCCCGCCGCGCTTGTTCTCACGCGCGTAGAGATCGAGGTAGAAGCTGCCGCGCAGTTCGTTTTTCTCGTCATACAGCTCGAAGAAGCGCACGTCCGGGTGCCAGACGTCGATATCAGTACGTTCTTTGGCGGTGATGCCGTAGATGCGTTTCACCACTTCGAACAGGCCGTTAACGGCTTTGTTTTCCGGGAAGTACGGGCGCAGCTGCTCGTCGCTGATGCTGTAGAGGTGCTGCTTCTGTTTTTCGCTGTAATACGCGATGTCCCACGGCTGCAGCTCATCCACGCCGAACTCCGCTTTGGCGAAGGCGCGCAGCTGGGCCAGCTCTTTTTCACCCTGAGGACGGGCGCGTTTCGCCAGATCGGTCAGGAAATCGAGCACCTGCTGCGGGTTCTCGGCCATTTTGGTGGCGAGGGATTTGTCCGCGTAGCTGTCAAAGCCCAGCAGCTGTGCCAGCTCGTGACGCAGGGCGAGGATTTCCGCCATCACCGGGCTGTTATCCCACTTACCGGCATTCGGCCCCTGATCGGAGGCGCGGGTGCTGTAGGCGCGGTACATCTCTTCACGCAATGCCTGGTTGTCGCAGTAGGTCATCACCGGCAGGTAGCTCGGGATATCCAGCGTTAACAGGAAACCTTCCTGCTCTTTCGCTTCGGCCTGGGCTTTTGCCGCCGCCAGTGCGCTTTCCGGCATACCCGCCAGCTCTGCTTCGTCGGTAATCAGCTTCGTCCATCCCATGGTGGCGTCGAGCACGTTGTTGCTGTACTGGTTACCCAGCTCAGACAGGCGCGCCGCGATTTCGCCGTAGCGAACCTGCTTCTCTTTTGGCAGGCCAATCCCGGAAAGCTCGAAATCACGCAGGGCGTTATCGACGGATTTTTTCTGCGCGGTGTTCAGTTCAGCATAGTGGTCGCCGTCGCGCAGATCGCGATACGCCTTGTAGAGCCCTTCGTGCTGGCCGACCCAGGTGCTGTACTCGGAGAGCAGCGGCAGGGTTTGTTCGTAGGCTTCACGCAGCTCCGGGCTGTTTTTTACCGAGTTGAGGTGGCTTACCGGGGAGAAGATACGCCCCAGCACGTCATCCACTTCGGCCAGCGGCTGACACAGATTTTCCCAGGTGTACGGCCCGCCCTGCGCGACCACGCTTTCTACCGCCGCGCGGCAGTTGTCCAGCGCTTGCGTAACGGCTGGAACCACATGCTCAGGGAGGATTTTAGAAAACGGTGGCAACGAAAAAGGCGTCAGTAATGGATTGGTCATAAACGCTGTCCTGTTGAATTTGATGAATGAAGCGCACATCCGGCGCTGTGCATATGGTTCAGTAATGGGGTTAAGTGTAGAGGATTTCAATGCCGGGCGTTGCGCTTTCGCGGCCGTGGAAACTTTTCTGTATACTGTGGCGATACGCTCTATTTTAGCCCGATGGCGCTACGCTTATCGGGCCTACGTTGACTACCCGGAACACATTCATCCATGCTCAGTTATCGCCACAGCTTTCACGCAGGCAACCACGCCGACGTCCTCAAACACACCGTTCAGAGCCTGATCATCGAATCACTCAAAGAGAAAGAGAAGCCGTTTCTTTATCTGGACACCCACGCGGGCGCGGGCCGCTATCAGCTGAGCGGCGAACACGCCGAGCGTACCGGTGAATATCTCGAAGGGATCGCCCGTATCTGGCAGCAGGACGATCTGCCTGCCGAACTGGAACCGTACATTGGTGTGGTGAATCATTTCAACCGCAACGGCCAGTTGCGCTACTACCCGGGCTCGCCATTGATTGCCCGTCAGCTGCTGCGTGAGCAGGACAGCCTGCAGTTGACCGAGCTGCACCCAAGCGATTTCCCGCTGCTGCGTTCTGAGTTTCAGAAAGACAGCCGCGCCCGCGTGGACAAAGCCGATGGCTACCTGCAGCTGAAAGCCAAACTGCCGCCGGTCTCCCGTCGCGGCCTGGTGCTGATCGACCCGCCATACGAAATCAAAACCGACTATCAGGCGGTGGTCACCGGCATTAACGAAGGTTACAAACGTTTTGCGACCGGCACCTACGCCCTGTGGTACCCGGTGGTCCTGCGCGCGCAGATCAAGCGCATGATCAAAGATCTGGAAGCGACCGGCATCCGCAAAATCTTGCAGATTGAGCTGGCCGTCCGTCCGGACAGCGACCAGCGCGGCATGACCGCCTCCGGCATGATTGTCATTAACCCGCCATGGAAGCTCGAAGCGCAGATGAACAACGTTCTGCCGTGGCTGCATAAAACGCTGGTACCTGCCGGGACAGGTCACGCCACCGTCAGCTGGATTGTGCCAGAGTAATCGCAGCCATCGGTGGAAACTATTGATTTCAGGTATACAATCGCGGCAATTCACGATTAAGGATAAAAGCTATGACTAAGCATTATGACTACATCGCAATCGGCGGCGGTAGCGGCGGCATCGCCTCCATCAACCGTGCGGCCATGTATGGCCAGAAGTGTGCGCTGATTGAAGCCAAAGCGCTGGGCGGCACCTGCGTCAACGTGGGTTGTGTACCGAAAAAGGTGATGTGGCATGCGGCGCAAATCCGTGAAGCCATCCATATGTATGGCCCGGATTACGGCTTTGACACCACGATCAACCACTTCGACTGGGAGAAGCTGATCGCCAGCCGTACCGCCTACATCGACCGCATTCACACCTCGTACGATAACGTGCTGGGTAAGAACAACGTAGATGTGATCCACGGCTTCGCCCGCTTTGTGGACGCGAAAACGATCGAAGTGAACGGGGAGACGATCACTGCCGATCATATCCTGATCGCTACCGGCGGCCGTCCGAGCCACCCGAACATCCCGGGTGCCGAATACGGCATCGACTCCGACGGTTTCTTCGAGCTGCCAGCCCTGCCAGAGCGCGTTGCGGTGGTGGGCGCGGGTTATATCGCGGTCGAGCTGGCCGGTGTGATTAACGGTCTGGGCGCTGAAGCGCACCTGTTCGTGCGTAAACATGCGCCGCTGCGCAGCTTTGATCCGCTGATCGTCGACACCTTAGTAGAAGTGATGAACACCGAAGGTCCAACCCTGCATACCAACGCCGTGCCAAAAGCGGTGATTAAAAATGCAGACGGCAGCCTGACCCTGGAGCTGGAAGATGGCCGCAGCCAGACCGTCGACTGCCTGATCTGGGCGATTGGCCGTGAACCGGCGAATGACAACTTCAACCTGGCCGTAACCGGCGTGAAAACCGATGAAAAAGGCTATATCGTCGTCGATAAATTCCAGAACACCAGCGTACCGGGCATTTACGCGGTGGGCGATAACACCGGTGCCGTTGAACTGACCCCGGTGGCCGTTGCGGCGGGGCGTCGCCTTTCCGAGCGTCTGTTCAACAACAAGCCGGATGAGCACCTGGATTACAGCAACATCCCGACCGTGGTCTTCAGCCACCCGCCTATCGGCACCGTCGGTTTAACCGAGCCGCAGGCGCGCGAGCAGTATGGCGACGATCAGGTGAAAGTGTATAAATCTGCGTTTACCGCAATGTATACCGCCGTCACCTCGCACCGTCAGCCGTGCCGCATGAAGCTGGTCTGCGTGGGCCCGGAAGAGAAGATTGTCGGTATCCACGGCATTGGCTTTGGCATGGATGAGATCCTGCAGGGCTTTGCAGTGGCGCTGAAGATGGGCGCGACGAAGAAAGACTTCGATAACACCGTGGCGATCCACCCGACCGCGGCCGAAGAGTTTGTGACCATGCGCTAGTCCTGATGCCCCTCCACTGAGGGGCATTCTTTTTTACATTCACAAATCGTTGCAAAACGAATGCTCCGAAAAGAGTGATCTACCGCACATATTCCTCCCCATCTACCGAAGCGAATGTCTACGCTTATAAGACGCCCGGATAAACCTGTCTTCAAGAACACCTAACCGGAGGTCCTTATCATTATGTTCAACCAGAAACTACAGGCTAACGAGAACATCGCGTTCGAGATCGCAGAAGAGCTGCGCTACGAGACCGATCCCTGCGAGTTGAAACTGGATGAGATGATTGAGGCGGAGCCGGAGCCAGAAATGATCGAGGGGCTACCCGCCTCCGATGCCCTGACCCCCGCTGACCGTTACCTTGAGCTGTTCGAACATGTGCAGTCAACAAGGCTGTTTGCGGATAGCAAAACCTTTCCCGACTGCGCGCCGAAGATGGATCCGCTGGATATTTTGATCCGCTATCGTAAGGTGCGACGTCACCGGGATTTCGACCTGCGCCAGTTCGTGGAGAATCACTTCTGGCTGCCCGAGACCTATAGCACGGAGTATGTGTCCGACCCGGGGCTGTCGCTTAAAGAGCATATCGACAGCCTGTGGCCCGTGCTGACGCGCGAGCCGCAGGACCATATCCCCTGGTCTTCCCTGCTAGCTCTGCCGCAGGCCTATATCGTCCCCGGCGGACGATTCAGCGAGACCTACTACTGGGATTCCTACTTCTCGATGCTGGGGCTGGCCGAGAGCGGCCGTAACGATCTGCTGAAGTGTATGGCGGATAACTTCGCGTGGCTGATCGAGCGTTACGGCCATATCCCGAACGGCAACCGAACCTACTACCTCAGCCGCTCCCAGCCGCCGGTCTTTGCCCTGATGGTGGAGCTGTTTGAAGAGGACGGGGTGCGCGGTGCGAAGCGCTACCTTGAGCACCTCAAAATGGAGCACGCCTTCTGGATGGACGGCGCGGAGTCGCTACTGCTGAATCAGGCCTATCGCAGCGCGGTGCGTATGCCGGATGGCTCATTGCTGAACCGCTACTGGGATGACCGTGACACTCCGCGCGACGAATCGTGGATTGAGGACGTGGAGACGGCCCGCCATTCCGGTCGACCACCCAATGAGGTGTATCGCGATCTGCGTGCAGGGGCGGCCTCCGGCTGGGATTACTCCTCCCGCTGGCTGCGCGAACCGGGCCGACTGGCCAGCATTCGCACCACGCAGTTTATCCCTATCGACCTGAACGCCTTCCTGTTCAAGCTGGAAAGCGCTATCGCCAATATCTCGGCGTCGAAAGGAGATAAGGAGACGGCTGACCTGTTCCGCCAGAAAGCCAGCGATCGCCGGGCAGCGGTGAACCGCTACCTGTGGGATGAAGAGAATGGCTGCTACCGCGATTACGACTGGCGTCGGGAAAATATGGCGCTGTTCTCTGCGGCGAGCATTGTGCCGCTGTATGTCGGAATGGCGACCCATGAGCAGGCAGAACGCTTGTCTGATGCGGTTAAATCACGTCTGCTCACTCCGGGCGGTATCCTGGCGACCGAGTACGAAACCGGCGAGCAGTGGGATAAACCCAATGGCTGGGCACCGCTGCAGTGGATGGCCATTCAGGGCTTCAAGCAGTACGGCAACGACTCACTGGGCGATGAGATCGCCTGGAGCTGGCTGCATACGGTGAATCATTTTTATAAGACTCACCATAAGCTGATTGAGAAGTATCACATCGCCAGCAGTACCCCACGCGAAGGGGGCGGCGGTGAGTATCCATTGCAGGATGGCTTTGGCTGGACGAATGGCGTGGTACGGCGGTTGATTGGATTGTATGGGGAGCCTTGAGTGGGGTGCGGTCTGGTGCCCTCACCCCGCCCCTCTCCCAAAGGGCTGAGGGATCCCCATAAAATAATGCCTGCACAGACGGCCCCCTCTCCCTTGGGGAGAGGGCAGGGGTGAGGGGGAACATACGGCTGTGGAGGTCATTCCGTTCACTTTATGTTCCTTGCTACTCTGTAACGGCATGACTTGTGAACGTGCCAGGGTGGCTCAGTCGCCACCACCCTGGCGACCCGGGCTCCCGGCGGTAAATCGCCGCTTCGCGGTGCCTTCGGCTTATTCCTTCCGGCTTATCGGGGACGGGCGGATGTAACGTCCCTGTAAAGCCGCCCTCTCGGCGCATCCATGCGCCTCGCCCCGGCCTGCAGGAAACGCCTCAGCGATTTACAGCCGGACCAGGGATTCGCTGTAAGCCCTTCATTTTCCTGAAGAAACATTCATCGCTTTCGGTAAAAAATTACTGGGGATCCCTCAGCCCACAGGGAGAGGGAGAAATGGTTAGCGGATCACCTCATAAATGGCAGACTGAATAGCCTGCCATTTTTTTGTGCTGGCATTCGGCTGTGACTCGGCGCGGCGCGTCGCCATATCCAAATCGTGCTGCTGGCGTTTCACCACGGCCGGGACGGTACAAAACGATTTCAGGTACTGTTTACGCAGGGATGTCAGCGATTCGCCATTCGCCATGGCATGGGTGAGCGTATTGATAAACCGGCGGCACGGCTTCTCTTCCACCATGTGCTGTCGGTAGCGCAACATCAGCTCCAGCACGTCGTCATGGTTGGATGACATCGCCTCTTCGGTCCATGACAGCTTCCAGTCCATTCCACCCTGCAAAAAGAGCTGCGCGATGCGGGTGTCATTTCGGTTGATGGCCGAGCGGAAATTATTCTCGTCCCAGGTAATGCCCATGCGCGTCAGCGTCTCACGCGAGGAGGGCGTTTCCCGCATCTCCTGCGGCGCAGGCGTTTCGGTGGCGGCCACCGCGGTCTCTGCTGGCGCGCTGCTGGTCACCAGCCAGAATCCTCCCACAACAATCGCGATGACCATCACGCCCACTGCGCCCCATAACACGCCGGAGATGAGCTGCTCGCGTTGTTCTGGCGTTCGCGGGGCGCGCTGGGTCGGTTTTTCGATGGTGTCACGTACTTCAAATAAATCCCCGCCGGTGACCCGATCCCTTTTCTGTGCTTTTTCCCAGAAAGCATGCAGTTCGCTGGCATCCACCGCCATTATCCCGGCCGGGTTGACGCGGGTTCGCCCCTCTTCAAACGCACGCTGAACGGGCCGGGTGATCTGGGTGTAGTAGTTGTCGAGCAACTGGATTTGCGCCGAGGTTAACGCTTTCTGAACGGTAAGGTTGTTGCGGATCTGGCGGATGTCATCAAGGAAGGTTTGCAGCGTTTTGCGCGGCTCCACCAGCAGCGTCAGCATGGACGGATCGCTGAACAGCGACGCGTAGTAGCGGCTGTACTCTTTTTTATCCACCAGCATCTGGGCCAGCTCGCTGAACATCATGCCGCTTAGCACATCGTTGATGTCGCCAAGCTTCAGCCAGCGCCGCACGCGGTCAGCGTTAAACAGGGTCTTCAGGTGGTTGTTCAGACGGACCTGATCGGGCCACGCCTGCTGGATAAGCCCTTTAATCATCAGTTCAATTGCACGCACCTGCTTGTGCGCCTGCTGCTGTTCAAGATCGCTGCCCGGCGCCAGCTCGGTACTGTAAGTGAGAAGAGGCTGTTGCAGACGTAGATGTTCCAGCGCGGTGACAAACCGCATTGCCGCAATAAGCTGATTTTCACTGACATCCTGCCCGCTTTCATACTGCGGTACGCGCTGCTGCAACAGGCGCAGTTGCAGGGTAAATTCTGACATCTCGGCATCGTTCAGGTTGAGCTTCTTCGCCACGGCCCCCCATCCGCCCAGGCCTAAACGGGCGCTATCCAGCTGCTCCAGAAACCAGCGTGGATCTTTTCCCTCAGAAACATGTACATTCAGGAGAAGCAATATTTCCACAGAGGCCTGACGAATGACCGCCAGACAGTGTTCAAACTGTTCGCGGTTATGGTGTGATGTGCTGAGCGTCATTGTTTTCCTTAAAAGACCACGAAGACATCCAAAAGGGGCCCGGAACGGCCGTTTTTCTTTTTATTTATACGCGCTTAACCATACCTGACTTTCTGTTGAAATAAAGTGACAGTCCTAAAATCATTTATATTGTTTCAGGAGAATCTGAATGCCTCAGCTAACCACCTCGCGTCTTATCTGCTCGCCGTTACAGGAAGATGACTGGCCCTTTTTTCTGGCGCTACAGCAAGACCCGGATGTGATGCGCTTTGTCGCGCAGGATCGCACTGTGGCGGACATTCGTGAGGCCTTCGACTCCCGACTGACGCCATGGACGCCCGGCTGCATGCACTGGCTCTGCCTCGTGGTTCGCGATAACGCCAGCCAGACTCCGCTGGGGGTGACCGGCTACCAACACCACGAAGCAGATTGCGCCGAAGTCGGTTTCCTTTTCGCCCCCGCGGCCCAGGGAAAAGGCTACGGCTTTGAATCCCTGCAGGCACTCTGTGATTATGCCTTCCACCAGGGGGGGATCCGCCGCCTCACCGCCACCGTCACGGCAGGGAATATCGCCTCCCGGCGTCTGCTGGAAAAAGCCCGCTTCCGGCTGGAGGGTGAGCTGCGTGAGAGCTATTACCTTGGCGGCCGCTGGCATAATGACTGGCTATTCGGTTTATTACAGCGCGACTATCTGGAAAATATCAGCTGAGCAACGGCCATTTGGCGGATATGTCTCGTGCCGTATTTCCTCTACAGTAGTGTCTGAAAGATGAAAATACCATGTTGAAGCTATCTTCTGCTGCCGTTGAATTAATTAAAAAACAGCAAGGGCTGTCTCTGGAAAAATACCGTGATGAGCACGGTACTGAGGTTATTGGGTATGGTCACGTTATTCAGCAATGGGAGAAGTTCCATGGTCTTATTACCGTTGCTGAAGCAGAGCGCTTGTTAGATAACGATATTCAGATTTATGAGACGTTAATTCAGGAAAATATCGCCCAGCCATTAACGCAACACCAGCACGATGCGCTGGTGTTGCGTTAATGTTCAGTTTTAGTGACACACCGTGTCCGATAAACGCCATCGCTCAGGCGGTGAGCCGGGTATAGCACATTGCCGCCTGCGTGCGATTTTTTACATCCAGCCGCCGGAAAAGTGACTCCAGATGGGCCTTTACCGTTGCCGCACTGATATTGAGCGTGCGGCCAATCTCTTTATTAGACTCCCCGGCGGCCAGTAACTTGAGCACTTCACGCTGGCGCTCGCTTAAGGATAACAATGCCTGGTGTGACGCCTGCTGCGCAAGCCATTCGCCGGGAAAACAGACCATCCCCCGGGAGACCGAATCCAGCACTGCGGCAAACCGCTCGGGACTGGCATTACGGGGAATAATCGCCTTCACGTTGCGCTGAAACATCTGTTCAGCCCATCGGGTCTCTTTTTTCGTCAGCACCATCACGGCTTTGTTGAATAAATCAGATTTCGGGTAAGTCTCCCCCGTAGCGGGTTGTG
>NZ_JACASJ010000111.1:0-15613 GCF_013391025.1 Enterobacter sp. SECR19-1250
CTGGCCGGGAGCCGAAGGGGGCCATCGCCCTGCCCTGTTTTCGGGTTATGGCCACGGAGCTGCAGCTGAGGAAGTTAACCAGCAGGACGACGGATATGACGCCCGGGATGAAGAACACAGGGAAAACCAGGCTGAAGCCAGATACAGGCAGGTAACTAATGGCGCGCTGACTTCAGCAAAATCAGGCAGGAGAGAGGGCAAGGCGGAGGGAGCAGAGGGGCAGCGCCGAAGGCGCGTCCCCCTTCCCCCGTTCCCCGCAGGGGAACAGACCTTCCGGGTTGTTCATGCATGCGACTGCACCCTTCGGGATGGAAAAAGGGGCTACCGGTAAACCGGCAACCCCTTCATAAAGGCGCTTCAGGCATGTCAGAGCAACTCAGCTCCTGAAAAGGCGGGGTTTCCCCCGCCTCCAGGTAGCTTACTTACCGGATTCGTAGGCCATAAAAGCCGCCACCTCCCTGTTCGTGTCCCTGTACCGGATTTCGCAGAGCGATTTCCGTGTCAGGTAAGTGAATATCAGCAGTGTGAGACACACTATCAACACGCACCAGAGCAGGGTACTTCGTGGCAGTTTCATAGCTTACTTCTCCTGTCAACGCAAAGCAGAAGTGTCACCTTCGGTGCGAAACAGAGATGTCATGCTTTGGTTCAGAGAATGCGTTTGACCGCCTCGCTATATACTTCCGAGCGTTCTCTTTTCCCAACAGAAATCACGAAAACGACAACTTTCTCGTCTATAACCTGGTATACAAGGCGATAGCCTGAAGACCGGAGCTTAATCTTGTAACAATCAGGCATACCACGGAGCTTGTTTGCTTCAATCCGGGGTGACTCAAGTACTTCAACCAGCTTCTTTTTCAACTGTTCACGTACCGTCGAGCCCAGCTTTCGCCATTCCTTTAGTGCCCGCTCGTCAAAATCCAGAAAATACGCCATCAGAGTTCATCCAGCGTCACACGTACTGGCTTAGGATTACGAAGCCGTTCTTTCACTATCTCCACAAGTTCAGCATCTTCATCACTCAGGAGTGTCTGTTTGAACGGCAAGCGTTCATTGTCAGCGATATACTCGAGCATGAGACGAAGCGCTTCAGAAGGAGTTACGCCCATTTTTTCAAGCGCGGCGTAAGAACGCGCTTTAAGTTCATCGTCAATACGTAGGTTAATGCTACCCATGTCTTACACCCCTTGTAATTACAAATGTCATTACAAGTATCGCACTACAACATGCTTAGGGCAAGTCACGAAGTAAGTCAGAAAGTAGTCGTAAGAACGGTGATCACTGTCCGCTTTGTGCCAGAAGTGGACGGCAGGATTTGTTGAACATTTCAGACAAAACCAAACTCAAAACAACTATTGAAATCAAGCCAGCATAGCGGATACATTACGCACGTTGTTACTTTGTATCATCAGGATGCCGTTAACTGTGTTTATCAGCCGTGAAGTCATTTCCAGAATCGTGCTTATCATCATGGCTGTTGCCGTGCTGAGCAGTTCGTTTATGGCAAAGCCACAGGCTGCATACAGCGTTCAGGAAACAACGTCCATCAGTGACCATCAACACGACAGCGATGAACCACTGAATGAGCACGATCCATTGTTGTTTCACTCCCACGGTAGCGTGCATCACCTCAATGCCGATCATTCCCACGATCTGAATAAACTCTTTGCTCTGCCTACTCTGCACGCATGGAATCCGGGCATGCGGGTGATATATGCGTTGAGTTCAGAACAAATACTGCAAATGCCGCAGTCCACCCCCGAACGCCCTCCGAGAATCCTGTCTGCGTAATAACTTCTGCTAATTCGTTATTATTCAACATGTAAGGATTTTTATGTATACCAGCCTTGATACACAGGGCCGGTTGAGCGCTCGCCTGCTTTCAGCTCAGGCGCGTTCGGCTTGTCTGTTTTTCCTGTTGTTACTGCTTTTCTACAGCCAGGGCGCGTATGCGCACGGCGTGGCGGAAGGCGACAAAGGGTACATCCAGGAAATCACCGGGGTGAACATCATCCCGTTTATCTACCTTGGCGCGAAGCACATGGTGACCGGTTACGATCATCTGCTGTTTCTGTTCGGGGTGATTTTCTTTCTCTACAAAATGCGTGATATCGGGCTGTACGTTAGCCTGTTCGCTATCGGGCATTCAACGACGCTGCTCATCGGCACCTTCTTTGATATCAGCGTCAGTGCTTACCTTATTGACGCCATTATCGGGCTGTCCGTGGTCTATAAAGCGCTTGATAACCTCGGGGCATTCCAGCGCTGGTTTGGCGTTCAGCCCAACACGAAGCTTGCGACGCTCATCTTTGGATTCTTCCACGGTTTTGGTCTGGCAACCAAAATCCAGGAATTCGAAATCTCTCCCGATGGCCTGTTTGTCAACCTGATTGCCTTCAACATTGGCGTTGAGATCGGCCAGCTGCTCGCGCTGAGCGCCATCCTGATCGTTATGAGCTACTGGCGGCAAACGGCGAGCTTTTTCCGACACGCTTATACCGCCAATGTGGTGATGATGAGCGCGGGATTTCTGTTAATGAGTTACCAGCTTTGTGGCTACATTTTAGCCTGAGGGAGACAAAACAATGTACAACACTGATTTACCAACACGCGCAGAATTACCTTCTGCCATCAAACTGATGCAGTCCACTATCCTCGCCGCCATCGTGGCGCTGACGCTGCTGATCACCGTCGTCATGCCTTCGGAATACGGCATTGATCCTACTGGCGTGGGTCGTTTACTGGGGCTTAAGCAGATGGGAGAAATCAAAACGCAGCTTGCCGAAGAAGCTGATGCCGATAATCAGGCCAGCGCTGTTCAGCAAGGACAGCTGGCTGCGCCAGTTAATGAGCGACCGATCCCGGATAATCCTCCGGCAATAACGCAGAACACCTACCCGGAGCTGAGCGTTCCGGCGACCACGCGCGCGCCGGAAGTACCATCGGCTGGCTCGCAACGTCATCAGATGCTCATCACCCTGAAGCCTAACGAAGCTGCTGAAGTTAAACTGGAAATGCGCAAAGATGCCCGCGTGACCTATCAGTGGACAAGTTCCGGACCGGTAAACGTGGATGCGCACGGCGATCCGGTCAACGCCCCGAAAGGCTTCTACCATGGCTATGGTAAAGCCCGGCAGATCACATCCGGAGACGGCGTTTTACAGGCCGCGTTCGAGGGTAAACATGGCTGGTTCTGGCGAAATCGTGGTTCTGAGACCATCACGATCCAGCTTGATACAACCGGCGACTACCTGAACATCAAACGGGTTATCTGATAAATCAGGGGCAGGATAACCTGCCCCTTTTCACACAGCTGACAGCCCGGTCAGGCGGAGTATCAGCCCGGCGAGAGCCGCCATGGCAATAACGTGCGTAACCTTCCATTTTAATCTGAAAAGCGCAAACGCAGCGGCGACGGCAATCAGGGCGGCAGGGATATCGATCCCTCCCTTTGCGCCTTCCGGCCATACGGTATGCCAGATAAAAAACAGCCCCAGATTAACAATGACGCCCACTACGGCCGCTGTGATGGCGGTTAAAGGTGCCGTGAAACCCGCCTTGTTGTGGGTCGTTTCGATAAACGGCCCGCCTGCCAGCACGAAAATGAAGGACGGGAGAAAGGTAAACCAGGTCACCATGCAGGCGGCAACGGCGCCGCCGACAAACAGCATATCCGCGCCAAAAACGGCATGGGTATACCCGCCCACAAATCCGACAAACGTGACCACCATAATCAGCGGGCCGGGCGTGGTTTCTCCCAGCGCCAGCCCGTCCATCATCTGCCCGGCAGTCAGCCAGCCAAAATTGACGACAGCACCCTGATAAACGTATGGCAGGACGGCGTAGGCCCCACCGAAGGTAAGGAGCGCAGCCTTGGTAAAGAACCAGCCCATCTGCGTCACCGGATGCGCCCAGCCCAGCCCCAGCGTCAGCACCGTCATGGGAATAAGCCAGAGCAGTGCACCCGCTGCCACAATCCTTAACAGTTTCGCCCAGCTGAACAGGGCATGCGCCGGTACGGGCGTATGATCGTCAATAACCGCAGCATCAACGGCGGCTTTCTCCTGTTTGTTATGCCCGCTGCCGCTGTGAAATTTTTCCGGCGCGATGCGTCCGCCGATAAAGCCAGTTATCGCTGCTGAAATAACGATGACGGGAAAAGGAACGTTCAGGGCGAAAACGGCCACAAAAGCCGCAGCAGCTATGGCCCAGTGGGCACCGTGTTTCAGCGCACGGGAGCCGATGCGATGCGCCGCCTGCAGCACGATTGCCGCCACGGCGGGTTTAATGCCGTAAAAGATACCGGCAATAATGGCAACGTCTCCCCAGGCGATATAGATCCACGACAACGCGATAAGAATAAAAAGTGAGGGAAGGATAAATAACAAACCCGCTATCACTCCGCCCAAGGTCCTGTGCATCAGCCAGCCAATGTAGGTGGCAAGTTGCTGAGCTTCCGGACCGGGCAGCACCATACAGAAATTGAGTGCGTGGAGAAAACGGGACTCGGAAATCCAGCGCCGGTTCTCGACCAGTTCCTGATGCATGATCGCAATCTGTCCGGCAGGACCGCCAAAGCTGATAAAACCCAGCTTCATCCAGAACCAGAACGCCTCCTTCAGGGGGACCGGCTTGGGCTTAACGTTTTCCTCTGCCAGCGTCAGCAACTCCGTTTTGTTCATCATGGCCGGACCTCATTTCAAACGTCGTTAACAGACCGTCAAACAGCGAACAGGCCGCTGTGAGTAATGTGTCATCATCCGTAATGCTTTCACGCAATCCTGCCAGTACACTTTCAACGCCAGCGGCTTCGGGGGGCTGAACCCCGCCAACATCAAGGTAATGCACAAGCATCCCCAGACCATTCAGGGCATCCCCCGTCAGCCCGAAGCGGACCATCAGCACTTCAAAGGTCACACGATTGTCGATGTGGCTGAAGGTCGCGCCATCAAAATCAAACCCCACCGCCTCTTCCGGGCAATCGTTGCCATCCTTAAGCCAGAGAAACTGCGCATCCTGGTCGATAAAACGCCGTATAAGCCAGGCGCTGGCAAGCCTGTCAATCCATGGCCGGCGACGCGTAGCCCAGATCCTGTTATGAAAATCCTCAGGCTTCAGCCGTGTCAGCAAGCCACTGACGGCATGAGGCTCTCCGGGAGAGATGAACCTGTTAATGCCAGCTTCCAGTTCTGACAAGGCAAAAATGGCCTGCGCCTGCGCTTCACCAGGAAAGAAATCAATCGCCACAATCCGATCCAGCTCGCGACGAAGTTTTCTTACCATCTTCAGTTGGCTGACCGCGGTTTCCTCATTAAGGTCGTTTTTACAAACCTGAAGGCTCTCCATCAGGATCAGGTACTGCTGAGAGCGATCGAATAACGGGCGAATTTTCTCTTCGTCGGAAGTCTCTGCGTCAAAAACAAAGGCCGTTCCTCCCTCACCGCTGATTTCACGACTCATCTCGTTAAAAATCTCATGGCTCTGTTGCGCTTCAGGCAACAGATAAACGCCGTCGCGCAGCATGGCGGCACCGGTATTTTTTAATGCCCGCCAGACACGCATACGTAATGTGGCCTGCTCAGTGGGCAGTGTCAGAATAAGGATATGTAGTTTCATAGTGTAGAGATTAATACATATGGTAGAGATTGCTACATATTTTCAGTCTTTCTAACCGTACATATCGCTATCTTTTTATGGTGCTCATAATTGCTCTTATCGGTACCGGTCTTGCTACCGTTGCACTGGGCCTGCTGGCGGGCGACAGGGCAGGGGGAGTCGGGAACGGCGCTGGCAATGAAGATGCTTGCTTATATTCTGGTCGCCCCGGTCGCTGATGCATTATGCGGGCCTTTTTATTCATATCGCCAATACAAGACTTTACATTCCAGCCCTTACATCCTCCCCGGGGGGATGCTAATCTTTTTATACCGTTGTCATTGTCTATTGAGGAAAGCAATCAGCGATGTACCCGATGTTTAAACGTTCGCCCCGTTATGTTCTGATGATCGTCATCATGGCCATTGGCATGATGATGTCGTCGATGGTGACGTTTGCGTCGCACGGTACAAACGGCCTGACAGGCTACGAGATGAATCTGCATGACGCAGAAGTCACCATGTCAATGCAGGATCACTCTCACGATTCGGATATCCCTCAGTCTGGCCACGCAGGCCATCATCAGACAGACCATTTCCATGAAACCCCTGAGCAGCCGCCCTCTGTAGAGATTTCCCTCTCTCCTGTAACAGACAGATGGTTGCCGCTTGCCGATCTTCGTAGCCCGGTTAAGGCCACGGACATCATTTACCGTCCTCCCAGCATCCGCCAGATCTGATCGCTGTTACCGGCAGTTTTTGCTGCCCGGCTTTAATCAACTTCAGATTTAGCGGAGAGGCTATGTATAAAGACTCTATCCAGGCGCGTCGAGAGATTGCGCGTAATTTCACTGCACTCAATTATCGTGTTGATCCCCTGCACTGGCAGACGCTCTGCATGGGCGTTAATCGCGACCTTCAGGCCAAAAAAATGCGTCCGAATGTCCCGGTTCCTTCACGGCGTAAAGTCATTCCGTTCCTGAAAATGATGCATCAGGAAACGGGCTCGATGCTCAAAGCGATCCTTGCCTTTGGCTTTGATGGCCCCTGGACATCCAGCGGCGGTTCATTTCGCCTGGCGCGAGAAATTGGGTTCGACATCGCCCACTATGCGAAAAACATTCACCACAAAAACGGGAAAGTCACCTTCCTGGAAATTGGTGCCGCCTGGGCGGGTTTTCGCGCTGAGGAATGTGCCGGCCATCAGGCGACGATTTCCGGGCTTTCCGGGGAGTTCAGGGAGCAACTTGGGGAAAGCGTATTCCTGCACTTCACTAATCTCACACCGTGGCATGCATCGCTGCCAAAAGGCGTGACTGAGCATCCTTACGTGACAGCAGCCGGGCTGGGAGCGCTGGAAAACAGAGGTGTTCAGGCAGGTGAGGTCGATATTATCTACTCCCAGGCAGCGGCCTATTTCGAACAGGATTACACGGCTTTCCTTCGCAGCGCTGCACGCCTGCTGAAAGAGGATGGCGTCCTGATCTTCAACCATGACCCTGTTCTGGCGAGCGCGATGGATGAAGTCGCCTGGGAGCACGGACTGCGGCTGGTCAGACGTAAGCAAATGGGAGGAATGAATGGCGCGATTGCCCGTTATCACCGGCTTCGTTCGTCCCCGGTAAGTCAGATGGTCTTCCCCGGCGTAAAGCGGGCAGAGGATGAAGAAGTGGTCTGTGAATCACTGGTTATGTCGGCGCTTCGTCGCAACGTAGAGGTGTAACGCCCGATATGTTGACGCGCAGACATTTTCTCACCACCACAGGAGCGTTGCTGATGACAACATTACTGCCGGGGGAAACCCTGGCAGCCTCTCTGGCTGAAAAAGTCAGTGAAACATGGCAAAAAATAAACACCCGCCGCAATCAACAAGAGGCGATAACGCCGGGCTGGGTTTTGCAGTCGCTCGGGCTTAAACCTGGCTCAACTGAACTGCGAAGAGCCATTTTTGAGCTGGTCAGGCGGATACCCTATCAGCTCGGTGCATGGAATGGCGAAAGCATGAGTCTGTTTCAGCAGGGCTTTGGCGACTGCCGTCATAAAGCCGCTGCTGCCGAACGACTGCTGACCGATGGTGGCATTACGGCAAAGCGAAAGCTGGTGCGGTTTGACTGGGCTGATTTGCCTGTACCTGCGGATATTCTGGCAATTTTGCCGCAAACACAGGGATTTCATGACACTGTGGCTTTTGAGCTACAGGGCAAAACATACCTGTTTGATGCCACCTGGGATATGGCCTTGCGCGGAGCGGGTTTCCCGGTGATGCCTTCCTGGGATGGCAACTCTGATACCTGGCCGGTGACTTCCCGGATGTCGACGCAGCAAACCGTACTAATGCCGCAGCCAGGGCAGGACATTTACAGCACTAACCAGATGAGCTGGCCGCAGCGCGAGAAAACCATGGCGTTTAATCAGGCACTGAATAACTGGCTGGAGGTCATTCGGGCTAACCGTGATGACTGGTGCACCATTATCCATAGTGATATTGAAGCCACCCGGTTGAGCCTGAAAACCTGTCTGGGACAACTGAGTTAATTCCCTTCTCGTCAGGAGGGGCTGCGCAGGGAAGCGGCGATAACACCTTCGACACTTTTTATGCTGCTTCAGGTATAACGCTGGGATACCTGAAGCTTTTTTATTTAACATCCAAGATAACAGACGAATCAGTATCCTCCTCACCCGGATAAAGCTTGTCATTTTTTTCAGGTCCCTCTATGCTTTGAATATCCCCCTGGGGGGGATGTGATTTCAAACCAAGAGATTTCCTGATGCTCAACATTCTTTCTAATCGTACCTATCGCCACCTGTTTATGGCACAGGTTATCGCCCTTATTGGCACCGGTCTGGCGACCGTTGCGTTAGGGTTACTGGCCTACGATCTCGCAGGTGACAGAGCCGGGGCAGTGCTGGGTACCGCGCTGGCTATCAAAATGAGCGCCTATATTCTTGTTGCGCCCGTGGCGGCGGCTTTTGCCGATAAATTCCCGCGTCGCACCATGCTGGTAACACTGGACCTGGTTCGCGCTCTCGTGGCTATCACGCTGCCTTTTGTCACCCAGATATGGGAAATCTACATCCTGATCTTCATTCTTCAGGCTGCCTCGGCGGCGTTTACGCCTACTTTCCAGGCAACTATCCCGGATATTCTTCCTGACGAACGTGAATATACCCGGGCGCTGTCTCTGTCACGTCTGGCCTACGATCTTGAAAGCGTCATCAGCCCTATGCTGGCGGCTGCACTGCTGACGGTCATGAGTTTCCACAACCTGTTTGCCGGTACGGCAGTCGGGTTCCTTGCTTCAGCAGCTCTGGTTGTTTCCGTGACACTGCCGAAGATGAAAGCGTTAACGGTCAAACGCAGCATCTATGACAAAACTACACGAGGTATGCGCATCTTCCTGAAAACGCCCAGACTGCGCGGCCTGCTGGCACTCAACATGGCCGTAGCGGCAGCGAGTGCAATGGTTATCGTCAACACCGTCGTTCTGGTTCAGGCGGACTTTGGTTTCTCACAGCGGTCTACCGCTATTGCGCTGGCCTTCTTCGGCGTGGGGTCCATGGTATCGGCCCTGGTTCTCCCCAGACTCCTCGACAACATGAGCGACCGTATGCCGATGCTTGCAGGTACGGCGCTTTTAGTCATTGGCCTGGGGTCAGGCATTTTCCTGAAGGATTACATCACGCTGGTTGTGCTCTGGGCACTGCTGGGGGTGGGCTATTCACTTTCTCAGACACCGGGTGGTCGCCTGCTGCGCCGTTCGTCAACAGCGGAAGACAGACCGGCGCTGTTTGCCGCCCAGTTTGCACTGTCACATTCATGCTGGCTGGTGACTTATCCGCTGGCCGGATGGGTTGGTGCGGCATGGGGGACACAGGCTTCATTCATCGCCCTGACTGTTGTGGCAACATTGTCGCTGGTCACCGCCGTACTTATCTGGCGTCCTGAGCATGAAGTGTACGCTCAGGTTCACAGCCACAAAGACCCGGAAACAAACAACGAATCGACCCATGAGCATGATTTCGTCATTGACGATGAACATCCGTCCTGGCCGAAGAAAGAGAAGTAATTTCCCAAAAAAAGACAACGTATCAGGAGAGGATAAGCCGATAAAAAGTGTGACCATGGCGTTGATACACATTATCTTATCCCTTCCACCTGGAGAGGATAAACCATGACCGTTCATGCATCACACCCTGACATTATTAAAAGACTTAAACGTGCCGCAGGGCACCTGAAAAGTACCATCCAGATGCTCGAAGATGAGAAAGCATGTCTGGATATCGCCCAGCAACTGCACGCTGTGGAAAAGGCGATAACGAATGCGAAGCGTACCTTAATTCATGACCATCTGGATCACTGCCTGGAGGATGCCCTTCATGCTGACCACACGGAGTCTGATAAGACGCTTAGCGAATTTAAAGAGATAACTAAATATCTTTAAGGCAAGCGAAACATGACTGATTTTTCCACTCTTTTACAGCAAGGCGTGGCCAATGCCTGGCTGTTCATCCCCAGCGCTATTTTGCTCGGTGCGCTTCACGGACTGGAGCCAGGGCATTCCAAAACGATGATGGCCGCCTTTATTGTGGCCATCCGGGGAACGGTCAAGCAAGCGGTATTACTGGGGCTTGCCGCGACAATTTCTCATACGTCTGTTGTCTGGCTCATTGCGTTCGGCGGAATGTATATCAGTCAGAAATTCACTGCTGAATCAGCCGAACCCTGGTTTCAGCTGATTTCCGCCGTCATCATTCTCGGTACGGCGGCATGGATGTTCTGGCGAACCTGGCGCGGCGAAAAGCTGTGGAAGATGGAGCAGGAAGAGGAACACAGCCACGGTCATCACGATCATGACGAAACCCGCATCATCGATACGGGCCATGGCAGCGTTGAACTCTCGATTTTCGAAGAAGGACAACCCCCTCACTGGCGTTTACGCTCGCTCAGCGGCAAGAAATGGGAAGCTCGCGACATTTCTCTGGTGACCAACCGTGGTCCAGGGACATTTTCACAGGTATTTGATTTCGTCGAAAAAGACGGGTTTATGGAATCGGCCCTGGCGATCCCGGAGCCACACAGCTTTGATGTTCGCCTGTCTTTAGGCCATCGCGGCCATGTGCATGATTATGATGTGGAATTCCGTGAACATGAACACGACCACGATCATTCCTCGCTGGAAGGTCTGGATGTTAATTCTCGCGAATATCAGGATGCTCACGAAAAAGCGCATGCGAACGACATCAAAAAACGTTTTGCGAATCGCAGCGTAACCACCGGACAAATAATCCTGTTCGGCCTGACCGGCGGCCTTATTCCTTGCCCGGCAGCCATTACCGTTTTGCTGCTCTGCATCCAGGTGAAGGAATTTACGCTCGGTGCCGCGCTGGTACTGTGTTTCAGCATCGGTTTAGCGATCACGCTGGTTTCAGTGGGCGCAGCGGCGGCTTTCAGCGTTCGTCAGGCAACCAAACGCTGGAGTGGCCTGGATACGCTGGCGCGGCGGGCTCCATACTTCTCAAGCGTACTGATTGCACTTGTCGGCATTTACATGGGCTATCACGGCTGGATCGGCGTAACGAGCTGATTTTCTCCTGTATGAATCTCACGCCTGAACCCACCAACCGGTGGGTTTTATATTTCTGAAGCCCATCATATTTTTATCCCCCTGCCGGGGATAGGAATTGAGCTTTTATAGCCGCTCATTTATCATCGACAATATCCCCCATGGGGGATGTAAAATTATAAATGGAATCTGCTATGCAAAAACAATATTTCAGTCAGTTCGTCACCGGAGTGTTACTCACTTCGTTCATCGCCATTCCTGCTCTGGCAGCGCAAGGTGGCTTCTCCGCAGAGAAAGAGCCTGTCGTCACTGAGCACATGTATGCCGGTCATAAAGTTCAGCAGGAGAATAGTCAAAGCCGGATTCAGATCGTATCGTCAATGCACGAAGGGGCGTGGATCACACTGGAAGGCAATGTTGTCAGCCAGCAGCAGGACGAGTGGTATACGTTCCGCGACCCAACCGGTACCATCAAAGTCCGCATCCCGCAGAAAGTCTGGAACGGGCAGCACTTCGATGCTCAGGACCTGGTACGGGTCAGTGGACCGGTAAGCCATGAAAATGATGGTTCAATTTTATATGTTGCAGTTATCAGCAAACCCTAAAACACAATTCTGACGGGCTATGTTTTTTTATATATATAGTTCGTCAACCAAACGTCCGCTTCACGCCCTGAGACATTCGACAAGCTTTTTATGGCTTCAGTAAGGGCGAGTGTCTCGCTTCGAGAGCCAGCAAATATTTCGCTTCGTCATAACAGGTTCTGGCCTTCCAGCAGCGGTAAATGATCCTTATCCATTTGAACGCCAGTGCCCGGATCGCAGACTGATGAGATTTGCCCTTTTCTCTGAGGCCCTGATAATACAGTTTGGCCCAGTATGATGAATTAACCGTCTTGGCAGCCCATTCAACAAAGGTCTGCCTGACGAACTTGGCACATTGCCATCGCCAGTGAACCCAGGATTTTTGGCCGCTTCGTTCGGTCACCGGTGCTATACCTGCGTAGTTTTGAATTTCTTCAGCGCTGTTAAACCGGTCACGGTTATCACCAAGTGCAGCAAGCATCCGTGGGCCCATGCACGGTCCCATGCCCGGAAGTGATTTGAACAGCCCCGCATCTGGCAATGTGTCAAACAGCGTTTCGATTCGTTCGTCATAGGTTTTGATGATTTCACTCACGACTTTAATTTGTGTCGCCAGTGCTGCTGCCATCAAAGCATTAGCCTCTATAACACTCGGGTCTGTAGTCAATGGGATCGCATTATCAATACTCGCAACACGTTGCTCGGTAAGGGCCATAGCGCGACCACCTTTGGCATTCAGAAAGTTGCGGATCGTGTCGCGTCTGGCTCGTTTCAGTTGTTGCAGACTGGGCCACCGGATAATCAGCTCACACAACAGTAAGCTACCCCGATGTGAGAACCACTCCAGTGGCTGAGGATAATACTGTTTAAGCGTGTTGATTATCCGGTTCACAAAGCGTCGTTTATCTTCAACCAACTGACGACGTTGCTCAACCAGTTGCTGAAGTAAGCGAATATCCGCATTGTCGGGTTCAATAGCTTTTATCTTCTGGGGGTAACGCAGCATTAACTCTAATGCCAGCTCGGCATCCTGCGGATCATCTTTAGCGCCGCTGGGCGAGAAGGCTTGCCGATAACGAGCCAGGGACAATGCGTGGACGGGGAAAACGGTGATAAAGGGGTATTTTTGAAGAGCATATACCACGGGGCCCTTCTTCAGTTCGAGAGCTATTGCGATTCTACCTTTTACTTTCTGGTGTAACTCAGTAAGCCAGGCATCAAGCGCTTCTGCTGTATGTTCAATCACATCGAATACGCGTTCACCGTTTTTAAACTGAACACAGACATCGTGTTTTTTATCAGCCCAGTCCAGACCAACGTGCGCAGCAAATTGATTAGTCACAGTCATCACCAACTCCTTTTTATCGGGGATTGGTATGCATTCCACGCTCTTCGAAAGAAATATAGCCAGCAGTTTATCTGCATGCCCTGAGTATTCGTTAGCGAACGTGGAGCACCTACTGGCTCGAAAGAAAAGCGGCGATCATCACATGATTCTCGCTCAATATTCGTAACCAGTAAGCGCATACCCTGAATCACTTCAAAGTGTAATTCTCAGGGTACGAATGACTATATCTCGCTCTTAGCGGACATTAGCATAGGCTATTTACCATAACGCCGCATTACGCGCACCGCCCAGACTGACTCAGCGCGTTTCTGGCATATCCCCGGTAAAACAAGTAACAAACCACCCGAAAATGAACACCAGAAACGCGACTTAAGAATCTACCCTATGAATGGATATGCACTCAACCGAATCGATCTTGGTTTCAATCTTTTTTATCGGGATCAGGCTTCTTTTTAGGTAACTTCGGGGGCTTAACTTGCTGATGACTTTGCGTTCGGCGCGTAAGCCAGGGATGGTCAGCTTTAGGTTTAACATAGTATTTTGAGCGTAAATCAATACGGGCATTATCCACTCGTTCATGGACACTCTTTTCATCATCCAGTGGTATAGGCTCCGGGCCATCAACATACTTTTCCCAGCCCAGCGCTTTCCCGTCATACAGAACGTTAATTTCACCGTCAAAGTTCTCGCATACAGTAACAACCGAATGCCTAAGTCGATATCCCCGGCCCTCACTGCGTACCTGAAACGCACTGCTTTTGTACTGGAAAGTGAGATTTTTAGACAGAACGCGCTTCGCCTGTAGGCTGAAGATATAACCCAGTTCCTCTTCAGAATGGTGCACATCAAGATGAGCATTATCAGTAGTACGAGGCGACGTAGCGAACCGGTTGTTATAGGCTTCAATAAAGGTCGGCAACCATGCATTTGCTGTTTCAATATCACTGATATTCTGAAGCCGCATTTCTTTGACCAGCCTGTCCTGTAGTGTCTGATTGGCGCGCTCTACCCGCCCTTTTGCCTGCGGGCTGTTGGCATGGATTGGCTCGATGCCCAGTGTCTTTATCGCACGAGTGAACTGGGTCAGCTCACCTTCCCGCTCTGGGTTATTTACCCTGAATATACTGTGTCTATCAGAGTAGAGAGCGAGCGGTACGCCATGATCATTAAGGTAACCCCGGAGGGTTTCCATGTAAGCCCGGGTTGTTTCAGCAGGCACAAAACGCAACGCCATCAACGCACTGGTGGCATCATCAATGAAAACGATCAGTGTACATCTGGGGCCTCGATTTTCAAACCAGTCATGAGGTGAGCCATCAATCTGGATCAGTTCACCGTAAGATGGTCGTCGCATGCGGCGTTGATATATACGGGCAATTTTACGACGGCGTTCACGCCATAACCCCTCTTCTATCATCCACTTTCTGAGAGTTTCAACGGATAAAGATAAACCGTGTATCTCGCGCAATTTTTCGCACGCAAACGTAGGTCCAAAATCAGCGTAACGGCCTTTGAGGAGTGAAATTACTGTTGCTCTGAATTCAGTAGAAAAGGAATTATTAGGACGCTTTCCACGTCGGTGGGAAACCAGACCAGAAGGCCCTTCATTTCTATACCGTTGCACCAGACGTTTAACCTGCCGAATAGAAATGCCAATGCGTGCCGCAGCTTGTTCCTGAGTAATATGTCGATTAATTGACTCCTGAATAATCTGAAGTCGGTGGAGTTCCTTATGACTCATCGTAACAGTCTCTTTGATCATGAAAAATCCCCCAGAGAATTGTCTGGGGACATTTTAGAATGGTTCAAAGGGGACATTACAGCTTGGTGTTAACAATAGCTTACTTCTCCTTGCCTTTCGGCAGGTAAGCGGCTAATCTGATGTTGTTCAGGCATACAGATTAAGCCTCGTGGTTAATGAGAATATTAACTTCGGGGCTTTCTGCTTTTTGCCACACAACCGGTAACAAACCACCTTCACGTCATGAGGCAAAAAGCCTCAAGCGCCATCGCCATTATATCCCGTTGTCGATCATCTGCCTAGGAATAACAGTCTGAAAACTGTATAAATTCTCATCATTGTTCCGCGTCATTCAGCTCCTGAAATCCCCAGAGCCTCACGAATCTCAGCGGCTCGCTGTTCGCTTCCGGCGGTCACGCCGGCGTTATAGACAAGGCTGATCATCGCCTGCAACATTTCCCAGTCATAAAGTTCCAGACGGGCATTCAGACGGGCATTCAGACGGTACAGGATCTTCCCGCTTTGAGCATGCCGGAACACGGTTCCTGTCTCTTTTTTGTCGAACCTGCGGCTGATAATGCTCAATATCCCTCCCGGTTATCCGTACCTTCTGACCACTCGCGGATCTGGTCTTCGAGCGCCTCAAGGTGCCTGTCTATACTCTCAGCCAGCTGCTCGCTTTCGGTTTCCAGCCAGCCACTGAGTCCGTCCCACTCGCAGCACATCTGTAAGCGTACAGCGAGAACCGTATTGACGGGGATGTGTTATTCAGTTGGCAGTGT
>NZ_JACASJ010000112.1:0-15135 GCF_013391025.1 Enterobacter sp. SECR19-1250
CGCTCCGGATGAATATGATGATCTCATATCAGGAACTTGTTCGCACCTTCCTTAGAAGGTGACAGTGGCTCAATCGCGTATGCGAAAAGCTATTATGCCGATACAGAGAACAGCTTCACTATCTCGACCGCCAGTAATGACAGCTGGTTCTATTCAGGAGCCAATGACAGTGAGATCAGCGTAAACGGGAACAATAACAATGTGGTTTCCGGGTATGCCGACGACGCCATCCACCTTAACGGCAGCGAAAACACGCTTCTCTTCTACGGTGATTTTGGTCATGACACGGTCTATAACCTCTCCGCCAGCGACAGCCTGATCTTTATGGCTAACCAGAACATTGCCGATAATGACAGCTATCTCAACCACCTGTCGTTTGAAGGTGATAATGCCTTACTCACCTACGGCGACAGCAGCGTCACGCTGGTCGGTGTGAATACCGATATGCTTTCGCAGATGCATATTGCGGTAGCATGACTCTTATCCCCGCGGGATCCTCGCGGGGATAAATCCCGTCATAATGGCTCTGCCCGTCAGCGCATCTGGTGCTTTTTGAGCAATGCTCTTAACTGGTGGTAGGTCAGCCCCAACAGTTCAGCTGCCCCTTTCTGGTTATATTTAGCCATCCTCAGGCTCTGCTCCAGTAGCTGTTGTTCCTGCTTATGCTGAAACTGGCGCAGATCGAGCGGGAGTGAGGGCCCATCGTTCGAACTCGCCGGGGCGGTAACAGATGGCGCGTTACGCTGAAAAGGATCGAGAATAATGTTGTCCAGTTCCGTTTCGCTGCTGCCGTGACGGTAGACAGAGCGTTCGACGACGTTCTTCAGCTCGCGAATATTCCCCGGCCAGGAGTAGTTAAGCAGCGTCTCACGGGCATTATCGCTAAAGCCCGGAAAGAGCGGCAGACCCAGTTCACGGCACATCTGAATGGCAAACTGTTCCGCCAGCAGCATAATATCGCTGCGCCGTTCACGCAGCGGTGGAAGCTGGACGACGTCAAAAGCGAGGCGGTCGAGCAGGTCGGCGCGAAATTTATCCTCAGCCACCATTTCCGGCAGGTTGGCATTTGTCGCACAGACCAGACGCACGTTAACCTGTAGCGGCTGGCTGCCGCCGACGCGTTCCAGCTCGCCATATTCAATGACGCGCAACAATTTTTCCTGTACCAGCATTGGCGCGGTGGCCAGTTCGTCGAGGAACAGGGTGCCGCCGTCGGCACGCTCGAAACGGCCAGGATGGCGCTTTTGCGCCCCGGTAAAGGCTCCCGCTTCATGGCCGAACAGCTCGGTATCCAACAGGTTCTCATTCAGCGCGGCACAGTTAAGCGAAATAAAAGGACCATCCCAGCGCCCGGACAGATAGTGGAGTCGGTTGGCGATCAGCTCCTTGCCCGTGCCGCGTTCGCCGATAATCAGCACCGGTTTGTTGAGAGGGGCGAGGCGTGAAACCTGCTCCAGCACTTCGAGAAAGCTGTTAGCCTCACCGAGTAAATTGTCTTTATATTCTGCCATGATGAAATTAACCACTCCTTAGCGAGATTCACCAGGTGAGCTTAGTTCCACCGTGAGCGAAAATCAATCACATTCAGTGAAATCAATAAGATAAAAAGTTGGTACGGGAATTGTATTATCTGTACAGCAGGGCATCGCCCGATAACAGAAATGTGAGGATTGAATTATGGGTATTTTTTCTCGTTTTGCCGATATCGTGAACGCCAACATCAACTCGCTGCTTGAGAAAGCGGAAGATCCGCAAAAGCTGGTGCGTCTGATGATTCAGGAAATGGAAGATACGCTGGTTGAAGTGCGTTCTACCTCCGCCCGTGCGCTGGCTGAGAAAAAGCAGTTAACCCGCCGTATTGAGCAGGCTACCGCCCAGCTTAATGAATGGCAGGAAAAAGCCGAACTGGCGCTGCGTAAAGATAAAGAAGATCTGGCCCGTGCCGCATTGATTGAAAAACAGAAACTGGCGGATATGGTTACCGCGCTGGAACATGAAGTTACGCTGGTGGACGACACGCTCACCCGTATGAAGAAAGAGATTGGCGAGCTTGAGAACAAGCTGAGCGAAACCCGTGCGCGTCAGCAGGCACTTACGCTGCGTCACCAGGCGGCAAACTCTTCCCGCGATGTACGCCGTCAGCTGGACAGCGGTAAGCTTGATGAAGCAATGGCGCGTTTTGAGTCCTTCGAACGTCGTATCGATCAGATGGAAGCGGAAGCGGAAAGCCACAGCATCGGTAAGCAAAAATCGCTCGATCAGCAGTTCGCCGATCTGAAAGCCGACGATGAAATCAGCGAGCAGCTGGCGGCCCTGAAAGCCAAAATGAAGCAAGACAATCAATAATAATTCATGCGGCACCTGAGCGTGCCGCCACGCATCGTACGACAAGGAGTACACATGAGCGCGCTTTTTCTCGCTATTCCCCTGACCATTTTCGTGCTGTTCGTGCTGCCGATTTGGTTATGGCTGCACTACAGCAACCGTTCTTCACGGGACGCCCTTTCCCAGAGCGAGCAACAACGTCTGGTACAGCTGTCCGATCAGGCGAATAAGATGCGTGAACGTATTCAGGCGCTGGAAGCTATCCTGGATGCGGAACACCCGAACTGGAGGGAGCGTTAATGTCAGGACTGAATCTGAATAAAAAGCTGTGGCGGATCCCACAGCAGGGCATGGTTCGCGGCGTCTGTGCGGGGCTTGCCCACTATCTGGATGTACCGGTTAAGCTGGTGCGCGTGGTAACGGTGTTATCGATTTTCTTCGGTCTGGCGTTTATCACTCTGGTGGCGTACATCGTATTGTCGTTTGTGCTCGACCCCATGCCGGAAGGTGAACTGGCTGCAGAAGGCGCACCGAGCAGTAGTGACATTCTGAACCAGGTGGATGCTGAACTGGCCGCAGGTGAAAAGCGGTTGCGCGAAATGGAACGTTACGTCACGTCTGATACCTTTACGCTGAGAAGTCGTTTTCGTCAGCTTTAAGAGAGAACATAGATGAACAAAAACTGGCAACAGGCCGGTCAGAAGGTAAAGCCCGGCCTGAAAATCGCAGGTAAACTGGTCCTGCTGACGGCGTTACGTTATGGTCCGGCAGGCGTGGCTGGCTGGGCAATAAAATCTGTTGCCCGTAAGCCGGTAAGACTGTTATTGGCCGTGGCGCTGGAGCCGCTGCTGCAAAAACTGGCCAAACGTTTTTCCCGTCGATACTTATCCTGATCTCCATGTATACCGCAGTCTTTCTCTTATGAGAGGAGGGCTGCCGGCATTTCTCTTCGTTTTCTCCCTTTTCTGTCTTTCTTTGCGGCAGCTCACATTACTGCGCTGTGTTGCCTTGAGAAGACGTTTTTACCCCCTCAGGTCCGTTGACAGATATTTTTCATGGGAGTAGATTGCGTTCCGTGGGACCGCTACCATGGAAAAACAAAGTGAACGATAAAATTAAAAATTTAATCAATCTTGTTTACGGTGAATCGTTTTCTGAGGCGCACCGTGAAACACTGTCAGGGAAAATTTCCAGAGCTGCTGCTGTTATTACCGAAAAGCGTAAAGCCGGTTGGGATGAAAAAGATATCGTCCTGATAACCTATGCCGATCAGTTCTACAATAAAGGGGAGAAAGCGCTGCCTGTATTTACCCGTTTTTATAACAGATGGCTTTCTCGTTCATTTTCTCATGTGCATCTTTTACCTTTTTACCCGTGGTCCTCTGATGATGGTTTTTCCGTTATCGATTACCATGACGTTGCGCCTGAAACGGGAACATGGCAAGACGTTGCCGAATTAAAGCAGTATGCCAGTTTAATGTTCGATTTTGTTTGCAACCATATGTCAGCGAAAAGCCAATGGTTCGCTCATTATCTTGCGCAAAAACCGGGCTATGAAGATTTCTTTATTTCCGTGGATCCGCAAACTGATTTATCTGCTGTGACACGGCCTCGCGCATTGCCTCTCCTGACACCTTTTACACTTGATGACGGAAGCGTTCGGCATCTGTGGACGACCTTCAGCGATGATCAGATTGACCTCAATTTCGCCTCTCCTGAGGTGTTGATTGCAATGGTGGATGTGCTTCTCCATTACCTGATGGAAGGGGCGCGCTATATCCGCCTTGATGCGGTCGGTTTTATGTGGAAGATCCCTGGAACAAGCTGCATCCATCTTGAACAAACGCACCGTTTGATTCAACTCTTCCGCGCCATTACGGACGCTGTGGCACCGGGTACGGTGATCATCACTGAGACTAATGTCCCGCATAAAGACAACGTTTCTTACTTTGGTGACGGCAAGAATGAAGCCCAGATGGTGTATCAGTTCTCCTTGCCACCACTGGTTCTGCATGCCGTTCATCGTCAGGATGTACGGGCACTTTGTCAGTGGGCCTCATCGCTGGAGCTGCCGTCAAAGAAAACCACCTGGTTTAACTTTTTGGCTTCGCACGACGGGATTGGACTTAATCCGTTACGCGGAATTTTACCGGAATCGGAAATTCTGTCGCTGGTGGAAACACTCCAGCAGGAAGGCGCGCTGGTTAACTGGAAAAATAACCCTGACGGTACGCGCAGCCCGTATGAAATCAATGTAACCTATCTGGATGCATTAAGTGCTAAGAAGGATGAAGATACTCTGCGCATCGCCCGTTTTATTCTGGCTCATGCCGTTCTGTTGAGTTTCCCGGGTGTGCCTGCAATCTATATTCAGAGTATTATTGGCTCCCGTAATGATTATGAGGGTGTGGAGCGGTTAGGGTATAATAGAGCAATAAACCGAAAGAAATATCAGTCCGGTGAAATTGATCATAAACTCGACGATATTAATAGCCTTCGTCATAAACTTTATTCTGGATTGAGTGCGTTAATTTCGTTACGCCGTCAGGAAAAAGCGTTCCACCCGGACAGTCAGGCGCGCTTTGAAACATCCGGGGAGCATGTTTTGAAAATAGTTCGCATTGCCGATAACGGCGAGCGAATTACAGCACTCTTTAATTTCAGTAATGATATTCAGCACGTCCCTTCAAATAGTCAGACAGGAAAAGATTTAATAACCGGGGACAATATTAACGATACGACGTTGACCCTAAATCCATGGCAGGTTATGTGGATTAAAGAAAACTAAAAAAGGACCTTAACAATGAAAATGCCGAGAATTGTGCTGATTTCAGCACTGGTTTCGTGCGCCCTGTTATCAGGCTGCAAGGACGACACACAATCTTCTGTGACCATCGAGTTTATGCATTCGTCGGTGGAGCAGGAGCGTCAGGCCGTCATCACGAAATTGATTGAGAAATTCGAGAAAGAGAATCCCTCCATTACAGTGAAACAGGTGCCGGTGGAAGAGGATGCATACAACACCAAGGTCATTACCCTCGCGCGGACCGGCGCACTGCCGGAGGTGATTGAGGTCAGCCATGACTATGCAAAAGTGATGGATAAAGAGCAGTTGCTGCACCGTGACGCAATTGGCGAAGCCATTAAAGCCGTCGGTGAAAAGACGTTTTATGACGGCATTCTCCGTGTTGTTCGCACGGAAGACGGTACCGCGTGGACGGGGGTGCCAATTAGCGCCTGGCTGTCAGGCGTCTGGTACCACAAAGATGTTCTCGCCGCGGCGGGTATTAAAGAGCCGCATAACTGGCAACAGCTGCTGAAAGCCAGTCAGATGCTCAACGACCCGGCTAAGAAACACTACGGTATCGCGCTTCCAACCGCTGAAAGTGTCATGACCGAGCAGGCATTCTCCCAGTTTGCCCTTTCAGGTGGGGCAAACGTCTTCGACGCGCAGGGCAACATCCGGATCGATACGCCTGAAATGTTAAACGCGCTGGCGTTTTATAAAGAACTGGCGAAGAACACGATGCCAGGCTCAAACGACGTCATGGAGATCAAAGACGCGTTCATGAACGGTTCTGCGCCAATGGCGGTTTACTCCACCTACATTCTGCCTGCCGTGTTTAAAGAAGGGGATCCTGCCAACCTGGGCTTCGTGGTTCCAACGGAAAAATCGTCTGCGGTTTACGGCATGGTGACGTCGCTGACGATCACGACCGGTCAGACTGAAGAAGAAACCAAAGCCGCTGAGAAATTTGTGACCTGGATGGAGCAGGCTCAAAACGCCTCGGACTGGGTCATGATGTCTCCGGGGGCGGCGTTACCGGTGAACAAACTGGTGGTGGATACCGAGAGCTGGAAAAACAACGAGGTCATCAAAGCCTTTGGTCAACTGCCGTATGAGCTGATCGCACAGTTCCCGAATGTGCAGGTATTTGGGGCCGTGGGCGACAAAAACTTTACCCGCATGGGCGACGTGACAGGTTCCGGCATCATCAGTTCGATGGTGCATAACGTGACGGTAGGTCAGCAAGACCTCAACACCACGTTAAGCAACAGCCAGAAACGCCTGACTGACCTGGTTTCACAACGATAGGAGCGCTTCTGCGGAAGGAAATTATGAAGACGTTGTTTTCTGGTCGTTCAGATATGCCTTTCGCCATGCTGCTGTTGGCCCCCAGCCTGATTTTGCTGGGGGGCCTTGTGGCCTGGCCAATGATTTCCAACATTGAAATCAGTTTCTTACGCTTGCCGCTCAACCCGCGCATTAGCGCTGTGTTTGTTGGGCTGGATAACTACATCCGTATTTTGAGTGATGCAGCGTTCTGGCACTCCCTGTGGATGACCTTCTGGTATACGGCCCTGGTGGTGATAGGTAGCACGGGGCTAGGGCTGGCTGTCGCCATCTTCTTTAACCGGGAGTTTCGGCTGCGCAAAACGGCGCGTTCGCTGGTGATTTTATCTTACGTCACGCCGTCTATTTCACTGGTGTTTGCCTGGAAGTACATGTTCAACAACGGCTACGGCATCGTGAACTATCTGGGGGTAGACCTGCTGCATCTGTATGACCAGGCTCCGCTGTGGTTCGACAACCCCGGCAGCAGCTTTGTGCTGGTGGTGCTATTCGCCATCTGGCGCTACTTCCCGTATGCGTTTATCTCGTTTCTCGCGATCTTACAAACGATTGATAAATCGTTATACGAAGCCGCAGAAATGGATGGTGCGAATGGTTGGCAACGTTTTCGCATCGTCACGCTGCCCGCGATTATGCCGGTGCTGGCCACGGTCATCACGCTGCGCACCATTTGGATGTTTTACATGTTTGCGGACGTGTACCTGCTGACTACCAAAGTCGATATTTTGGGCGTCTATCTCTACAAAACGGCGTTTGCCTTTAATGATTTGGGTAAAGCTGCGGCTATCTCAGTGGTGCTGTTTGTGATCATTTTCGCCGTCATTCTGCTGACCAGAAAAAGGGTAAATCTCAATGGCAACAAATAAACGCATACTGGGTCGTATTGGCTTTTATCTGGGGCTCGCGGCGTTCCTGATCATCACACTGTTTCCGTTTTTCGTGATGCTGATGACCTCCTTTAAAAGCGCCAGAGAGGCGATATCGCTGCATCCGACCATTCTGCCGCAAGAGTGGACGTTACAGCATTACATCGACATCTTTAACCCGCTGATTTTCCCGTTTGTGGATTACTTCCGTAACAGCATGGTGGTGTCACTGACTTCGTCGATCGTTGCGGTGTTTCTCGGCACGCTGGGGGCTTACGCCTTATCCAAACTGCGTTTTAAAGGGCGCACGACGATCAACGCCAGCTTCTACACCGTCTACATGTTCTCAGGGATTTTGCTGGTGGTGCCGCTGTTCAAAATCATCACCGCGCTCGGCATCTATGACACCGAACTGGCGCTGATTATCACCATGGTGACTCAGACATTACCCACGGCGGTGTTTATGCTGCGCAGCTATTTCGACACCATCCCGGACGAAATAGAAGAAGCCGCGATGATGGATGGCCTTAACCGCCTGCAAATCATCTTTCGCATTACCGTTCCGTTGGCGATTTCGGGCCTGGTGTCGGTCTTTGTCTACTGCTTCATGGTGGCGTGGAACGACTATCTGTTTGCCTCCATTTTCCTGTCCAGCGCCAGCAACTTCACCTTGCCGGTCGGGCTGAACACGCTTTTCAGTACGCCAGATTACATCTGGGGCCGCATGATGGCGGCATCGCTGGTGACGGCACTGCCGGTGGTCATCATGTATGCGCTGTCTGAACGTTTTATTAAAAGTGGTTTGACCGCCGGTGGCGTTAAGGGCTGAGGCGGCCAATTTTAACAAGGAGTGAGTAATGAAGAAGTTAGTTGCGACAGCGCCGCGTGTGGCTGCGCTGGTCGAATATGAAGACCGTCCTGTTGCCGTTCATGAAGTGAAAATTCGCGCCCGCTTTGGCGCACCGAAACACGGCACCGAAGTGGTGGATTTCAGGGCGGCGAGTCCGTTTATCGACGAAGAGTTTAACCCTGACTGGCAGCTCTTTACGCCGCGTGAAGAGGGGGCCGCTCGCGGGATCGAGTTTGGCAAATTCCAGCTCGGGAACATGATCGTCGGGGACATCATTGAGTGTGGCGCTGACGTAACGGAATACCGTGTCGGAGACCGCGTTTGCTGTTATGGACCGCTACAGGAAACGGTCATTGTGAATGCCGTCAATAACTACAAACTGCGCAAAATGCCTCAGGGCGCCTCCTGGAAAAATGCGGTCTGCTACGACCCGGCACAATTTGCAATGAGCGGCGTACGTGACGCCAATGTGCGGGTAGGGGATTTTGTCGTCGTCGTTGGGCTTGGCGCGATTGGTCAGATCGCCATCCAGCTGGCAAAGAAAGCCGGTGCGTCAATCGTTATCGGTGTCGACCCTATCGCGCACCGCTGCGACATCGCCCGTCGCCATGGGGCAGACCACTGTCTGGATCCGATTGGCACGGATGTTGGTCTGGAAATCAAAAAACTGACCGGCAAGCAGGGCGCGGATGTGATTATCGAAACCAGCGGGTTTGCTGATGCGCTGCAGTCTGCGCTGCGCGGACTCGCTTACGGCGGCACCATCTCATACGTGGCCTTTGCGAAACCGTTCGCGGAAGGCTTTAACCTCGGCCGCGAAGCGCATTTCAATAACGCGAAAATTGTCTTCTCCCGCGCCTGCAGTGAGCCAAATCCTGATTATCCACGCTGGAACCGTAAGCGTATTGAAGAGACCTGCTGGGAATTGCTGATGAACGGCTATCTCAATTGCGAAGATTTAATCGACCCAGTCGTAACGTTTACCACCAGCGCTGAGAGCTACATGACCTATGTCGATCAGCATCCTGAACTGAGTATCAAAATGGGCGTCACGTTCTGAGCTAAGGAGAGCATGAAAATGAAAATCGCAACGCAAAACCAGGCCTTTTTCCCGACCAATATCCTGGAAAAATTTCAATACATCAAAGCCATGGGCTTTGATGGGTATGAGATAGACGGCAAGCTGCTGGTGGAGAACCTTGAAGAGGTTAAAGCGGCCATTAAGGCTACAGGGCTGCCAGTTACCACGGCCTGCGGCGGGTACGATGGCTGGATTGGTGACTTCATCGAAGAGCGTCGCCTGAACGGATTAACGCAGATCGAACGCATCCTTGAAGCGTTAGCAGAGGTGGGCGGAAAAGGAATCGTTGTTCCTGCCGCCTGGGGGATGTTTACCTTCCGCCTGCCGCCGATGACGTCGCCGCGTAGCCTTGAAGGAGACCGCAAGGCGGTGAGCGCCTCGCTGCGCTGGCTGGACGAGGTGGCGGCGCGCACCGGCACCACCGTTTACCTGGAGCCGCTGAACCGCTATCAGGATCACATGATCAACACCCTCGCGGATGCACGTCGTTACATCGAAGAGAATGGGCTGAAACATGTTCAGATTATCGGCGATTTCTATCATATGAATATTGAAGAAGACTCGCTGACGGAAGCGCTGCACCAGAACCGGGACCTGCTGGGCCATGTGCATATTGCCGATAACCATCGTTATCAGCCGGGAAGCGGCTCTCTTGATTTTGCCGCTCTGTTCGACCAGCTGCGTGCCGATTGTTATCAGGGTTACGTTGTTTACGAGTGCCGCGTTCGCGCTGACGATCCTGCGAAGGCCTATCAGGATTCTCTCACTTATCTGCGTGAATGCTAAGGATGACCAGCGTGATGAGTGCTTTAACACCTTCGCCCCTGCGTGTCGCCATTATTGGTGCCGGGCAGGTCGCGGACAAAGTACATGCCTCGTATTACTCCACGCGCAGTGATGTTCAGATGGTGGCTGTCATGGACAGCCATCCTGAACAGGCTCAGGCGTTTGCTGAACGCCATGCCATTCCGTCGGCATGGCAGGACGTGAATGAAATGCTGCAGGCGGTCAAACCGGATGTGGTGAGCGTCTGTTCGCCCAACCGTTTTCATTTTGAACATGCGATGGCAGCCCTGGAATCCGGGTGCCATGTAATGTGCGAAAAACCCCCGGCCATGACGCCACACGAAGCCGACCGGATGCGTGTGGCGGCCCGAACGGCGGGAAAAGTGCTGGCCTATGATTTTCACCACCGCTTTGCACGTGATACGCAACTGCTGCGCGAGGCGGTAATGAACGGGACATTGGGTGAAATCTACTTCACTACGGCGCAGGCATTGCGCCGCTGCGGCGTTCCCGGCTGGGGCGTTTTCACCAATAAAGCACTGCAGGGGGGCGGGCCGCTGATTGATATTGGCATCCATATGCTCGACGCCGCGATGTATGTACTCGGTTTCCCGGCGGTAAAACGCGTGACGGCGCACAGCTTTCAAAAACTGGGAAACCGCAAAAACAGTGGCCAGTTTGGTGAATGGGATCCTGCACAGTTTACCGTTGAAGATGCCCTGTTCGGGACGATTGAATTTTGCAATGGCGGCATTCTGCGTCTGGATACCTCCTTTGCCCTCAATATCCGTGAGCAGTCCATCATGAATGTCGTCTTTTGCGGTGAAAAAGCGGGGGCAACGCTGTTCCCGGCCCACATTTACACCGATGAAGGCGGAGTTTTGCAGACCCTGTCCCTGCGCGAAGAGGCAGACGATCAGCGGCATTTACGCAGCATGGATGCGTTTGTCCGTCACGTCATGGGAGAGCCGGTCATGATTGCCGATGCCGAACAAGGGCTGGTGATCCAGCAACTGGTCGCCGCACTGTACGAGGCGGCAGAAAAAGGGGAAAGCGTAACGTTATGCTGAACCTGTCTGTATTAAACGATCCGGTTTTTTGCCCTCACAGCCTCAATAAATACGCGTCAATCATGGCCTGCGGCAACGGCTATATGGGCATTCGTGCGGCGCATGAGGAAAACTACACGCAGCAGACCCGGGGAATGTATCTTGCCGGGCTTTATCATCGTGCAGGTCGTAACGAGACCAACGAACTGATCAACGTGCCTGACATCATCGGCATGGATATCGAACTGGACGGCATCAATTTCACCTTGCTGTCAGGGGAGATTATTGACTGGCAGCGGGAGCTGGATTTTGCCAATGGCGAACTGCGTCGTCGCGTGGTGTGGCGCTCGCCAGACGGAAAGCGCTACCGTGTGGAAAGCCGCCGTTTTGTCTCACTGGATCAACTGCCGTTGGTGGCAATGCAGCTCTCCGTCACTCCGCTGGATGCCGCATCAGACGTTATGCTGAGCACGGGGATTGATGCGACGCAAACCAACAGCGGCCGTCAGCATCTGGATGAAATCTCGGTCAGAGTCTTTGACCAGCACTACATGCAGGGCGTGTATGAAACGCAGGATCGTGCTGCGGATGTGGTGATATCGGCATGCTGTCGTCTCTCAACCACCAGCGACAGCTGCTTTACCGCGAAAAACCGGCATATCACGGTTCATCACGCCGTGAAGGTCGCTCAGGGTGACACTGTCACGCTTGAGAAGCTGGTCTGGGTGACGCATCGCAGCGATAAAGCGCTTTCACAGGACACGTTTGCCCGCAATGCTCTGGCTGAGCTCAAAACCTGCGCGACAAGAGGGTATGCCGCGTTATTTGAAAGCGCGGCGTGCGCCTGGAATAAGGTCTGGCATGACTGCCGGGTGGACGTCATGTCGACCGAACATCAGGATCAGCTGGCGCTGGATTACGCGGTCTGGCACCTCACGGCCATGACGCCTGCCCATGATGAACGGAGCAGTATTGCGGCCAAGGGCCTGACCGGGGAGGGCTATAAAGGCCACGTGTTCTGGGACACCGAAATTTTCCTGCTGCCTTTCCATCTCTTTACCCGACCACAGGTTGCCCGCCGTCTGCTGCGCTACCGCTGGCTTAACCTGCCGGGGGCCCGGGAAAAAGCACGCCGGAACGGCTGGCCAGGCGCCTTGTTCCCCTGGGAGAGTGCCGCGAGCGGTCAGGAAGAGACGCCGGAATTCGCAGCGATCAACATCCGCACGGGCGTACGTCAGAAAGTGGCCTCCGCGCTGGCTGAACATCATATCGTGGCGGATATTGCGTGGGCCGTTGTCGCCTACTGGCAGGCAACGCACGATGACGCCTTTATGCGCAATGAAGGCCTGACGCTGCTCATGGAAACCGCGTTGTTCTGGATGGGACGCGCGACGGAAGTTGGCGACCGTCTGGAGATCCATGACGTGATCGGGCCGGATGAATACACGGAACACGTGAATAACAACGCCTACACCAACTATCTGGCGTGGCACAACGTCGCCAGTGCCTGCCGGTTTATGTCGATGTTTGAGCGTGAAGATGCGCGTTTTACGGAAAATGCGCAACGGTTCCTGGCGCGCCTATGGCTGCCCGAGGCCAACGCCGACGGGGTCATACCGCAGGATGACACCTTCATGTCCAAACCAGCGATCGATCTGAGCCGCTATAAAGCCAAAGCGGGCAAGCAGACCATTCTGCTGGATTACTCGCGCGCTGAAGTTAACGAGATGCAGATCCTCAAACAGGCCGACGTGGTAATGCTTAATTACCTGTTGCCGGAACGCTTTACGCCGCAGCAGTGCGCGGCCAACCTGGCATTCTATGAGCCGCGCACAATTCATGATTCGTCTCTGAGCAAAGCCATCCACGGCATTGTGAACGCGCGCTGTGGTGATACAGAAGGGGCTTACGCTTTCTGGCGTGATGGCATTGCCATCGATCTGGGCGACGATCCGCACAGCAGTGATGACGGTATTCATGCTGCCGCAACGGGTGCGATCTGGTCAGGCGTTATTCAGGGATTTGCCGGGCTGCAGATCGTGGACGGGGAGCTACATCTGGCACCCAGGATGCCTGCGCACTGGCAAAGGCTGGCGTTTTCGCTGCGTTGGCAGAATGCGCAGCTGCACTTCATCGTGACGAAAGAGGCACTTACGGTGACCAGTTCTGCTCCCGTCACGCTAACGCTCTGGGGTAAAACCCTCCAGCTTTCGGGACGGCAGGTCTTGTCCTGCAAGGATTTTCTTACGTCTGTTACTGGGACCGCTACCACGGAGGGAAGAGATGAACCTTAATGCCGTTGTATTCGATCTGGATGGGGTGATCACCGACACCGCTCATCTGCACTTCCTGGCCTGGCGCGCTGTCGCGAAGGAGGTCGGGATCACCATTGATGAGGCCTTCAATGAAACGCTGAAAGGGATTAGCCGCATGGACTCCCTGCAGCGGATCCTGCGTCACGGTGGCAAAGAAGACGCGTTCGATGAACAGCAGCGCCTGGCGCTTGCGCGTAACAAAAATGCGCTCTATGTCCAGTCGCTGGCTTCGCTTACGCAAGCGTCACTGCTCCCGGGCATTCGTGAGGTGCTGGCCGACATACGCGCGGCAAACGTCAAAATTGGGCTGGCGTCTGTTTCACTCAACGCTCCCGGCATTTTGCAGGCGCTGGGGATCCACAGGGCGTTTGATTTCTGTGCCGATGCGTCCCGCATTGCCCGCTCCAAACCGGACCCGGAAATCTTCCTTGCCGCCTGCGCGGGTCTTAACGTCCGCCCGGAGGAAGCTATCGGGATTGAGGATGCCGCCTCCGGCGTTGAGGCGATCAACGCCGCAGGGATGTTGTCGGTGGGAATAGGGGCAGGCCTCAACCATGCGGGACTGCAACTTCAATCAACGCGGGAGCTGACCTGGAAATGCCTGACAGATTTCTGGGCTTCCCGGACGGTACTGATAAGGAATTAAGAATGGCGCAACTATCGCTAAAACATATCCAAAAAATCTATGACAACCAGGTCCATGTGGTCAAAGATTTCAACCTCGACATTGAGGATAAAGAATTTATCGTTTTCGTCGGGCCATCGGGCTGCGGTAAATCGACGACGCTGCGCATGATTGCCGGGCTGGAGGAGATCAGCGCCGGTGAGCTGGTGATTGACGGCGTTCGCATGAATGATGTCCCGGCCAAGTCCCGGGATATCGCGATGGTCTTTCAGAACTATGCGCTGTATCCCCATATGACGGTGTACGACAACATGGCATTTGGGCTGAAGATGCAGAAGATCGCGCCCGCTGTCATTGAAGAACGCGTTAACTGGGCCGCTCAGATTCTTGGGCTGCGCGATTACCTCAAGCGTAAGCCCGGTGCGTTGTCGGGTGGCCAACGCCAGCGCGTGGCATTAGGCAGGGCGATTGTGCGTGAAGCGGGCGTCTTCCTGATGGATGAACCGCTCTCAAACCTTGACGCCAAACTGCGTGTTCAAATGCGTGCCGAAATCAGCAAGCTGCATCAAAAGCTGAATACCACCATGATTTATGTGACGCACGATCAGACCGAAGCCATGACGATGGCAACCCGCATTGTGATCCTGAAAGATGGATACATTCAGCAGGTGGGCGCGCCGAAGCAGGTCTATAACGAACCGGCAAATATGTTTGTGGCAGGTTTCATTGGTTCGCCAGCAATGAACTTTATTCGGGGGGCGATCAATGAACGCTACTTCGTGACGGAAACGCTGCGCCTGGAGATCCCCGAAGATATGCTCTCGGTACTTAACGCTCAGGGATATCAACGTAAAGCCGTGGTCTTTGGCATCAGACCGGAGGATATTTTCACCTCGCAAGCCAGCGGTGAGGCGATTGCCGCCAAAATCAGCGTTGCCGAACTGACCGGTGCTGAATTTATGCTGTATGCCACCGTCGGGGGCCACGAACTGGTCGTCCGGGCAGGGGCTGCCACTGATTATGCTGCAGGGGATAATATCGGCATTCAGGGTGATGCTGCCAACTTACTGATTTAGTGTATGATGGTGTTTTTGAGGTGCTCC
>NZ_JACASJ010000113.1:0-14975 GCF_013391025.1 Enterobacter sp. SECR19-1250
CACTTCATCGTGCTTTTCATTTTTCTGGGGAACCCTCAGCCCACAGGGAGAGGGAGAAAAAAAACCCGCCGAAGCGGGTTTTTTTATTAGTTGCTGGTATCCAGCTCGTCGAAGCTCTTCACCAGATCGTCAATCGCTTTGATCTGTTTCAGGAACGGCTCCAGTTTGTCCAGCGGCAGCGCGGACGGACCGTCGCATTTCGCATTCGCCGGATCCGGGTGTGCTTCAATGAACAGACCCGCCAGGCCGGTCGCCATACCGGCGCGCGCCAGTTCGGTCACCTGCGCACGACGGCCACCTGACGCGGCGCCAAACGGGTCGCGGCACTGCAGAGAGTGGGTCACGTCAAAGATCACTGGAGACTGGTTAGAGACGTTTTTCATCACGGTGAAGCCCAGCATATCCACAACCAGGTTGTCGTAACCGAAGTTGGAACCACGGTCACACAGGATCACCTTGTCGTTACCGCCTTCGATAAACTTATCGACGATGTTCCCCATCTGGCCAGGGCTCACGAACTGCGGCTTCTTCACGTTGATGACCGCACCGGTTTTGGCCATCGCTTCCACCAGGTCAGTCTGACGAGCCAGGAACGCTGGCAACTGAATAACGTCAACCACGTCAGCCACAGGCTGCGCCTGAGACGCCTCGTGAACGTCGGTGATCACTTTCACGCCAAAGGTCTGCTTCAGTTCCTGGAGAATTTTCATCCCCTCTTCCAGGCCCGGGCCACGGTAGGAGTGAATGGAAGAGCGGTTGGCTTTGTCAAAAGAGGCTTTAAACACGTACGGGATGCCCAGCTTCTGGGTCACGGTCACGTAGTGCTCGCAAATACGCATGGCGAGATCGCGGGATTCCAGCACGTTCATACCGCCAAACAGCACGAACGGCAGGTCGTTTGCCACGTTGATATCACCAATGCTAACCACTTTTTGTTTCATAGGATCGCCTTATTCAGGTGTGAATCGGAATTAAGATTAATGCAGTGTAATTTGTTTGTGCGAGATCGCGTTGATCTGCGCGCGAATCATTTCGCTGATCGGATCTTCCGGGCATTGCTCGACGAAATAGCTTAAATCGTTCAGCGCCACATGCTCGCAGTCGAGCTGGGCATAAATCAGCCCGCGGTCGCGAATTTCGTACGGGTCTTCCGGATTAAATTGCAGCAGCACTTCGCTGGCGCGCAAGGCCAGCTCCATCTGCCGCTCTTCCATCAGTGCAGATTTCAGCGTATCCAGCAGCTTGCGGATCACTTCGGCGTTATCGGCTTCGTCGAGATCTTCGTTAAAGAGCTCGGCCACCGGGCTGATATTACCTTTCAGCCAGACATCCAGCGTATGTTCATCCAGCGTATCGCCGTTAAACGGATTGATTAACCACATCTCCCCGTCCAGCCACTCGGCACGCAGGATCATCTGCGTCGGGAAAATGACCGGCACCAGTGGAATATCCAGACGGTGCGCGATCCACAGCAAAATAGAGCCCAGCGCAACGGCGCTGCCCTGACGATTTTTTAAGACCTGGTCCAGCCATAATGCGTCAGACAGGCGATACACGCCACGCGTGTCGCAGAAACCCCACTCGCCGTAGAAAAGCTCCAGCAGCTTTTCCAGTTGCCAGTCCTGCGGACGCGCCTGATTGATCTCTTCGCGCGCCAGGCTGACCAGACTTTCCAGCTCATCGTAGACATACTGCGACGTAAAATCGTCGCGAATCATCTCCGAAATCAGGATCATGCCATCGCAGAGCGGCACTTTATTAAATTCGAAATCGGCTAAGGACCTCATGACTTACCCCAGTAACGGTATTCTAGTGGTGGCGAGTTTAATGATGATGTACAGCACCACCAGACCCAGCAGAAAGGCGATAAACCCGACCTGCTGGCTGCGCGGACGACGACGTCCAGGCGCGATAAAACCCAAAACGATATATACCCATCATACTTCAAGCTGCATGCGCGTTGGCTGCGCTCGCTCACCTCAGTCACATAGTTAACTATGCTCCTGAGGACTCGCTCTCTTGCCGCCTTCATGCAACTCGAATTATTTTGGGTATAGATGATAACGCCAAACAGCTTTTCAGTCAGCCATGCGCCTTTATCAGTAAATGGCAGATAACCTGTTTTCACTGCCACTGCCCCAGCGTCAGACGCTCGTTACCGCCGTAGTCGCGGCAGGTCTCGACAGCAGCATAACCCGTCTGCCTGAAGAGTCCACGCACCGCCTCCCCCTGCGTCCAGCCATGCTCCACCAGCAGCCAGCCGCCGGGCAAGAGATGTTGTCGTGACGTTGTCACAATGTGTTCCAGATCGGCCAGCCCTGCATTACCTGCGACCAGCGCCGTCAGCGGTTCAAAGCGAACATCCCCCTGCGCCAGATGCGGGTCATGTTCGTCAATATAGGGCGGATTACTGACAATCATCGCGAACGTCTGCTTCTCCAGCGCACTGAACCAACTGCTTTGCAGCACGGTCACATTAGTCACGCCCAGTCGCTCAACGTTACGCTGCGCCAGCACCACCGCGTCGGGCATCACATCGACCGCCGTTACCGCGCAATCGGGCCGCTCGGTGGCGAGCGCCAGCGCGATTGCGCCAGTGCCCGTTCCGAGATCGAGAATGCGGCAGGCCGCTGCGGGTAACCGCGCCAGCGCCTGCTCCACCAGACATTCGGTGTCAGGACGCGGGATCAGCGTCGCCGCTGAGACGAACAAGGGTAACGACCAGAACTCGCGCTCCCCAACCAGATGCGCCACCGGCTCGCCGGTTTTACGGCGGGCAAGCAGCGCGGCCAGCTGCGCTTCCTGCTCTACGGTCAGTTCGGTTTCACCGAAGGCCAGCAGATACGTGCGGGCTTTTCCCGTCACATATTCCAGCAAAATTTCGGCGTCGCGCTTCGGGCTTTCACTGTCAGAGAGCGCGCCGTTGGCCAGCCGTAACCAGCTCTGAAAATCCATTATTCCTGCTCGGACAATGCCGCCAGCTGGTCGGCCTGGTATTCCTGCACGATAGGCATAATCAGCATATCGAGCTTGCCTTCCATCACCTCATCCAGACGGTATAACGTCAGGTTGATGCGGTGGTCGGTCACGCGGCCCTGCGGGAAATTGTAGGTACGGTTACGATCGCTACGATCGCCGCTGCCCAGCAAGTTACGACGGGTTGACGCTTCCGCCTGCTGACGTTTGGCCATTTCCGCCGCGTGAATACGCGCACCCAGCACGGACAGCGCTTTCGCTTTGTTTTTGTGCTGAGAACGTTCGTCCTGACACTCCACCACAATGCCGGTTGGCAGGTGGGTAATACGGATGGCGGAGTCGGTGGTGTTAACGTGCTGACCACCCGCCCCGGAAGAACGGAAGGTATCAATACGCAGATCGGCCGGGTTAATGTCCGGCAGTTCCGCTTCCGGCAGCTCTGGCATCACCGCAACCGTGCAGGCTGAAGTGTGAATACGGCCCTGCGACTCGGTCGCCGGTACACGCTGCACGCGATGGCCGCCGGACTCAAACTTGAGACGGCCATACACGCCGTCACCGCTGATTTTGGCGATCACCTCTTTAAAACCGCCGTGCTCGCCTTCGTTGGCGCTCATGATCTCCACGCGCCAGCGACGCGATTCGGCGTAACGGCTGTACATGCGGAACAGGTCTCCGGCGAACAGTGCCGCCTCATCACCGCCCGTTCCGGCGCGGACTTCCACAAACGCGTTACGCTCGTCGTCTGGATCTTTCGGCAGCAGAAGCACCTGCAGCTGTTGCTCCATCTCTTCTGAGCGCGCTTTGGCATCCTGCAGCTCTTCCTGCGCCATTTCGCGCATTTCAGGATCGTCGAGCATCATCTGCGCGGTTTCGATATCTTCCTGAACCTGTTGCCAGTCGGTAAAGCATTTTGAAACATCACTTAACTGCGCATATTCACGCGACAGTGCGCGAAAACGTTCCTGGTCCGCAATGGTCCCGGCATCGCCGAGCAGCGCCTGGACTTCTTCATGGCGCTCGTGCAGAGCTTCCAGTTTAGCGACGATAGAAGGCTTCATAGGCGTAAGTGCACCTTATAATAGAAAATGGGTATAGGGCGCTATTCCAGCCCGAGGCTGTTGCGCAGAATAGTCAGGCGTTCATCGTCCCCGTCACGGGCAGCCTGCTGAAGTGATTTGGTTGGTGCATGGATCAAGCGATTGGTCAGTTTCCAGGCCAGATCCTGCATAATAGCGTGTGCGTCGCCGCCCTGTTCCAGAGCTGCTAACGCTTTGGCAGTCAGGTCATCACGCACCTGCTCCGCCTGACCGCGGTATTCGCGGATGGTCTCGCTGACGCTTTGCGCGCGCAGCCAGGCCATAAATTCACTGGCTTCCTGCTCGACAATGGTTTCCGCCTGCACCGCTGCCGCTTTACGCTGGGCAAGGTTGTGCGAAATGATGCTTTGCAGATCATCCACGCTGTAGAGATAGGCGTTGGCCAGTTTGCCAACCTCCGGTTCGACATCACGCGGAACGGCGATATCCACCAGCAGCATTGGCTGATTACGACGGGATTTCAGCGCGCGCTCTACCATCCCTTTACCGATAATCGGCAGCGGGCTGGCCGTCGAGCTAATGATGATGTCCGCCTCTTTCAGACGTTCGTCGATCTCGCTCAGCGCAATCACCTCGGCCCCGACTTCGTCTGCCAGCACCTGTGCACGCTCGCGGGTGCGGTTAGCGATAACCATCTTTTTCACTTTATGCTCGCGCAGATGGCGCGCCACAAGCTCAATGGTTTCGCCCGCGCCGACCAGCATCACGGTGACGGTCGACAGGGATTCGAAGATTTGACGTGCAAGGGTACAGGCCGCGAACGCAACAGAAACCGCACTGGCACCAATGTCGGTTTCGGTTCGCACACGCTTCGCCACGGAGAATGACTTCTGGAACATACGCTCCAGCTCGCTGGCTTTCAGATGCCCTTTTTGCGAATCCGCAAACGCTTTTTTTACCTGACCGAGAATTTGCGGCTCGCCCAGCACCAGCGAATCCAGACCACTCGCGACACGCATAAGATGGCTCACCGCATCGTTATCCTGATGCCAGTACAGGCTCTTACGCAGCTCGTCTTCGTTGAGATTGTGGTAGTCGCATAACCAGCGGATCAGCGCTTCATGCAGGTTATCCTGCTCTTCCACGCTTAAGTAAAGCTCGGTACGGTTGCACGTCGAGAGCACCACCCCGCCCTGCACCATCGGTTGTGCAAGCAGGCTATCCAGCGCCAGGTCGAGCGTATCCGGCGAAAACGTGACGCGTTCTCGCAGCGAAACCGGGGCGGTTTTGTGGTTGATGCCGAGTGCTAATAGGGTCATGTTGAGCGGGAGTAGTACCAGCGTTAATAAGGTTAGCAAGACGCATCATACAGGATGCGCGAGATCAATAAAAGAGACTGCCCCCTTTCGGAGTAATAGGTTACTCAACGCTTTGAGATAATTTGAACGTAGACGGTGACACCCTTCAACGCTAGCATTAACAGTTATAACTGCAACGTATTTCAAGGATTTGTCCTCATTATGACCCGACTGATTCGCCTGCTGCCGCTGGCAGCACTGGTTCTGACCGCATGTTCTGTCACTCAACCAAAAGGCCCGGGCAAAAGCCCTGACTCACCACAGTGGCGTCAGCACCAGCAGGACGTACGTAATTTAAGTCAGTACCAGACCCGCGGCGCGTTTGCTTATCTCTCTGACGAACAAAAGGTTTATGCCCGCTTCTTCTGGCAGCAAACGGGGCAAGATAACTACCGCCTGCTGCTGCTGAACCCGTTGGGCAGTACCGAGCTGGAGCTTAACGCTAAGCCGGGTGAAGCGCAGATCACGGATAACAAAGGCCAGCACTACACCGCCACCGACGCGGAAGAGATGATTGGCAAACTGACCGGAATGCCTATCCCGCTGAACAGCCTGCGCCAGTGGATCCTGGGCCTGCCGGGTGACGCCACCGACTACACCCTGGACGATCAGTACCGTCTGAGCCAGGTGAACTACACGCAGAACGGTAAAACCTGGAAGGTGGTGTACAGCGCCTATGACAGCAACAGTAAACCGTCGCTGCCGTCGAATATGGAGCTGACGCAGGGTAGCCAGCGCATCAAGCTGAAAATGGACAACTGGATCGTTAAATGATGACCCACTGGCCCTCTCCGGCAAAACTTAACCTGTTTTTATATATCACCGGCCAACGTGCTGACGGGTATCACACCCTGCAGACGCTGTTTCAGTTTATCGATTATGGCGACACGCTCTCGATTGAGCTGCGTCAGGACGGGCAGATCTGTCTGCTGACGCCGGTGGAAGGCGTAGCGCATGAGGATAACCTGATCGTGCGCGCCGCGCGTCTGCTGATGAACGCAGCGGCTGACACCGGGCGCTTGCCCGCCGGGAGCGGTGCGGATATTCGCATTGAGAAGCGTCTGCCGATGGGCGGTGGGCTGGGTGGCGGTTCATCCAATGCCGCGACCGTCCTGGTCGCCCTGAATCATCTCTGGGGCTGCGGATTGTCAACGGATGAACTGGCCGCGTTAGGGTTAACGCTGGGGGCGGATGTCCCGGTGTTTGTGCGCGGTCATGCAGCATTTGCTGAAGGGGTGGGTGAAATCCTCTCCCCGGTTGAACCGCCGGAAAAATGGTACCTCGTAGCCCATCCAGGCGTCAGCATTCCGACTCCGGTCATCTTCAAAGATCCTGAGCTGCCACGCAATACCCCGGCGCGGTCAATAGAAACGTTATTAAATTGTGAATTCAGCAACGATTGCGAGGTTATCGCAAGAAAACGTTTTCGCGAGGTTGATGCGGCGCTTTCCTGGCTGTTAGAATACGCGCCGTCGCGCCTGACTGGTACAGGGGCCTGTGTCTTTGCTGAATTTGACACCGAATCCGCCGCTCGTCAGGTGCTTGAGCAAGCGCCGGATTGGCTGCATGGTTTTGTAGCGCGCGGGATGAACACCTCCCCCCTACAGCAGGCCATTCTGGCGCAGACTGAGTTTCGGTGACAACGTCACCCTGTTCCAGACGTTGCATCGCGCTCTTTAATACACCGCCTGGATAGCATTTCGCCTGGCCCCGCACAGTTTGCGGCGAACGCTATCCACCACTGGACGCATGCCTGAGGTTCTTCTCGTGCCTGATATGAAGCTTTTTGCTGGTAACGCCACCCCGGAACTAGCACAACGTATTGCCAACCGCCTGTACACTTCCCTCGGCGACGCCGCTGTAGGTCGCTTTAGCGACGGCGAAGTCAGCGTACAAATTAACGAAAATGTACGCGGTGGTGATATTTTCATCATCCAGTCCACCTGTGCTCCAACGAATGACAACCTGATGGAATTGGTTGTTATGGTCGATGCCCTGCGTCGCGCTTCTGCAGGCCGTATCACTGCTGTAATCCCTTACTTTGGCTATGCCCGCCAGGACCGTCGCGTCCGTTCCGCGCGCGTGCCAATCACCGCTAAAGTTGTCGCGGACTTCCTGTCCAGCGTTGGCGTTGACCGCGTACTGACCGTTGACCTGCACGCAGAGCAGATTCAGGGCTTCTTCGACGTCCCGGTTGATAACGTATTCGGCAGCCCAATCCTGCTGGAAGATATGCTGCAGCTGAATCTGGACAACCCGATTGTGGTTTCTCCGGACATCGGCGGCGTGGTACGTGCCCGTGCTATCGCTAAGCTGCTGAACGATACCGACATGGCAATCATCGACAAACGCCGTCCGCGCGCTAACGTTTCTCAGGTGATGCACATCATCGGTGACGTTGCTGGCCGTGACTGCGTGCTGGTTGACGACATGATCGATACCGGCGGTACGCTGTGTAAAGCCGCTGAAGCGCTGAAAGAGCGTGGTGCCAAGCGCGTGTTCGCGTACGCGACTCACCCGATCTTCTCCGGTAACGCGGTAAACAACCTCCGTAACTCCGTCATTGACGAAGTTGTGGTATGCGATACCATCCCACTGAGTGACGAGATCAAGGCACTGCCAAACGTGCGTACCCTGACCCTGTCCGGGATGCTGGCCGAAGCGATTCGTCGTATCAGCAACGAAGAATCCATCTCTGCAATGTTCGAACACTAATCGAACACGGCCGAAAAACCCGCTGCGGCGGGTTTTTTTGTCTCTGGGTTTTATTTGTATGATTAATGCCTCCTTCACCTGCCATTCATATGACAGATGATGCGCATACGGATGATAGATAATTGTGAAAAACATCACTTCCTCACATGTTCTGCCCTTTCGCGCCCTCATCGACGCATGCTGGAAAGAGAAATACACCTCGTCACGCTTTATCCGTGACCTGATTGCCGGGATCACCGTTGGTATTATCGCCATTCCGCTGGCCATGGCGCTGGCGATTGGCAGCGGCGTGGCTCCACAGTATGGCTTGTATACCTCGGCCGTCGCCGGGATCGTGATTGCCCTCACGGGCGGTTCGCGTTTCAGCGTGTCCGGTCCTACCGCTGCTTTTGTGGTGATCCTCTATCCGGTATCACAGCAGTTTGGTCTGGCAGGCCTACTGGTTGCCACGCTCATTTCTGGCCTCTTTTTGATTCTCTTTGGCCTGGCCCGCTTTGGCCGGCTGATTGAATATATTCCCCTTTCCGTAACGCTGGGATTCACCTCCGGGATCGGCATCACCATCGGAACGATGCAAATTAAAGATTTCCTGGGGCTGCAGATGCCTCACGTTCCTGAGCACTATCTGCAGAAAGTGGGGGCATTGTTTATGGCACTGCCCACGGCCAACATGGGCGATGCCGCCATCGGGATCGTTACGCTGGGTACGCTCATCGTCTGGCCGCGCTTAGGCATTCGTCTGCCTGGCCACCTGCCTGCGTTGCTGCTGGGCTGTGCGGTAATGGCCATCGTCAACATGTTAGGTGGTCATGTCGCCACCATCGGCTCGCAGTTCCACTATGTTCTGGCGGACGGTTCTCAGGGCAGCGGTATTCCTCAACTGTTACCACAGCTGGTTCTTCCCTGGGATATGCCCGGCTCCAGCTTTACCTTAAGCTGGGATTCGCTGCGTGCACTGCTGCCCGCCGCCTTTTCAATGGCGATGCTGGGGGCGATTGAATCTCTGCTCTGCGCCGTAGTGCTCGATGGCATGACCGGTACCAAGCACAAAGCCAACAGCGAACTGGTCGGCCAGGGCTTAGGTAACCTCATCGCTCCGTTCTTCGGCGGTATTACAGCCACCGCGGCTATCGCCCGTTCTGCGGCCAACGTGCGCGCGGGTGCAACCTCACCGGTTTCAGCGGTTATCCACTCTCTGCTGGTGATCCTCGCGTTGCTGATCCTCGCGCCGCTGCTCTCCTGGCTGCCGCTCTCCGCCATGGCTGCCCTGCTGCTGATGGTGGCCTGGAACATGAGCGAAGCGCATAAGGTGGTGAACCTGCTGCGTCGCGCACCGAAAGACGACATCATCGTCATGCTGATCTGTATGTCGCTGACCGTGCTGTTCGATATGGTGATCGCCATCAGCGTCGGCATCGTGCTGGCCTCCCTGCTGTTTATGCGCCGGATCGCGCAGATGACGCGCCTTTCCCCGGTAAACGTGGAGGTGCCTGATGATGTGCTGGTGTTGCGGGTAATCGGTCCGCTGTTCTTCGCTGCGGCGGAAGGCCTGTTCAGCGATCTGGAATCCCGCATTGCGGGCAAACGGATTGTGGTGCTGAAATGGGATGCCGTACCGGTGCTGGACGCCGGTGGGCTGGACGCCTTCCAGCGCTTTGTAAAACGTCTTCCGGAAGGCTGTGAGCTGCGGGTGAGTAATCTGGAATTTCAGCCGCTGCGCACTATGGCGCGCGCTGGCGTGCAGCCGATCCCTGGCCGCCTTGCCTTCTATCCCAACCGCGACGCCGCGTTAGCGGATCTGTGATTCATCTGATGCGGAGAAACGTCTCTGCATCATTATCCCTATCGCCTGCTGGAGCCATTCAAGCACAGCAGGCGTCATCCACGTCCCTTTCATCAGATGCGGCTCCTGCTGCATAGCAGCGCGAAACTTTTGCTGCGTCTCAGGGTTTGTTCCTGCGTATGACTGGAACAACGCCAGCCAGGTTTCAGCCAGCTTTTGCGCCTCGTCAGAGGCGGGGTCGAGATTTTCCCGCTGCGCCTGGTGCAGCTTCGCCACCAGCGGCGGCCACTCCATCATGCGGTCAAAGTAGTGTTTCCGGGTAAAAGCCATCTCATCGGCAGAGAGATACTTTTCCCAGATGGCCAGCTTCGATTCGGCAAACGCCCGCGTGATGTAGTCGGTCATCTCTGCGGTGATGCCCGTTTGCTCACGCATTTGCGGTTCGACGCTGTGCATCTCGTTCAGCCGGGTGAGAAACTCCGGCTTGCCGGCAGTGTCCTGCTCCAGGCGCTCCATCCAGCGCGTCACGAGATCCATCGCCCGCGGGTCAGAAACGGGTATGTGCTGTTCCAGCAGCGTGTTGGCCTCGGTAACCAGCCCTGACCAGACAGCCGCCAGCGCATCTTTCTGCACCGCAAACGGCAGTTGCTGTAACTCTTCTTTGCTAAACCAACGATCGTACATATTCATTAACTCCAGAGTCTGTAGCCAGGATTCCAGATCGGGCGTTTCATCGCCGGTAAGCCCGGTGCGCAAGTCCACCAGCCTGTCACGCAGCGTGTTAATGCTGCGCAGCTGTTTATCCAGCAAACTGATTTGCGCATCGAGGAGTTCCGTTAACGAAAGCGACTCCTGCTCCAGAAAATCCCTGATTTCAGCAAGCTCCAGCCCCGCTTTTGCCAGTGCCTGAATCATATGCAAGCGCTGTACATCCGCCAGATTATAAAGCCGGTAGCCTGCCGCGCTTCTGGCAGAAGGTAGCAATAACCCTGTTTGCTCATAGTGATGCAATGTGCGCACGGTGATCCCAGCGCGTTTTGCCAGTTCACCCACCTGAATCAACATAACTGCTCCTTTTATTTTGCCAGTGACGCCACTCTGGTGCCTTACGTTACGTGAGGGTCAACCCCTCAGGCAAAAAAAACGACTCCATCTGGAGTCGTTTCAGTGTTCTTTATTCTATGCGCACTAGCTGTGCTTATGCTGGTCGCGGCGGCAGCGTTTGTCGTAATGGCGCACCCACCAGTATTTATCACACACTTCCTCATGACCGCTCACACGCGCCCCGGCGAGCCACAGTACCGCCCCCAGGAAGATGCTCAATACCGCACCATGCGCGAAGTATTGTGGGAGATCAAGCTGCGGCAATTGGTTTAAAATTGAATAACCCACACCGGCTACCATCACGAACAGCCCCAACCCCATCAGCACGTTACCGAGTAACGAAGCGTTTTTGCGTTTCATATGTCACCTCCGGAACTTTGGGTTGTAGGGAATAAGTCCCTATTCCTTGTGTGTAAAGTATAGACAACGCCCCTTTTATGAGTTGCGTCAATGATCACAATTACAGATTACTCCCAAACAAAAATTTACAAATAACGCATTGAACAGCTTGAAATTCTAATTGTTCAAATAAGTAATTATTCGTATTTCGCTGTTAAGGTCACAGAATTTTGTCAAGCGGCGCGCCAGACAGTAAACTACGCGCCAGATCTGGAACCCATTAGGAATTGAATCGTGACGATTAAACTGATTGTCGGCCTCGCCAACCCAGGCGCAGAGTACGCTGCAACCCGCCACAATGCCGGGGCCTGGTACGTTGATCTGCTGGCCGAACGGTTACGTGCTCCCCTGCGTGAAGAACCAAAATTCTACGGGTATACCTCACGTATCAATCTCGCCGGCGCGGATGTGCGCCTGCTGGTGCCTACCACCTTTATGAACCTGAGCGGCAAGGCCGTGGCGGCAATGGCAACGTTTTATCGCATCAATCCGGATGAGATTCTGGTTGCTCACGATGAGCTGGACCTGCCGCCAGGCGTGGCAAAGTTTAAACTGGGCGGCGGCCATGGCGGACACAACGGTCTGAAAGATATCATCAGTAAGCTGGGTAATAACCCGAATTTTCACCGTTTGCGCGTAGGAATCGGCCATCCGGGCGATAAAAACAAAGTTGTTGGTTTTGTGCTGGGTAAGCCCCCGGTTTCTGAGCAGAAACTGATTGACGAGGCGGTAGACGAAGCGGCGCGCTGCACTGAAATCTGGCTCAAAGATGGGTTAACCAAAGCGACAAACCGCTTACATGCTTTCAAAGCGCAATAATCTGCCCGATACGGCATTTTTACCGCGCGGTAGGCGGGTTACGTGTATAATAGGCGTAGTTATTTACTTTTCATCAGTCGGTTATCGTTAACGGATTGATTATCAAGATATTAAGGTGATTTAGAAATGGGATTCAAATGCGGTATCGTCGGTCTGCCAAACGTGGGCAAATCCACCCTGTTTAACGCGCTTACCAAAGCGGGTATCGAAGCGGCGAACTTCCCGTTCTGTACCATCGAACCTAACACCGGCGTTGTGCCAATGCCCGACCCGCGTCTGGACCAGCTCGCGGAAATCGTGAAGCCGCAGCGCATTCTGCCAACCACCATGGAGTTCGTGGACATCGCGGGCCTGGTGAAAGGTGCATCCAAAGGTGAAGGTCTGGGTAACCAGTTCCTGACCAACATCCGTGAAACCGAAGCGATCGGTCACGTGGTGCGTTGCTTCGAGAACGACAACATTATCCACGTAGCAGGTAAAGTAAACCCGGCGGAAGATATTGATGTAATCAATACCGAGCTGGCGCTGTCGGATCTGGATACCTGCGAACGTGCGATCCACCGTATCTCCAAGAAAGCCAAAGGTGGCGATAAAGACGCCAAAGCCGAATTAGCGGTGCTGGAAAAATGTCTGCCACAGCTGGAAAACGCAGGTATGCTGCGCTCTCTTGACCTGAGCAAAGACGAGAAAGAGCTTATCCGCTACCTGAGCTTCCTGACGCTGAAGCCAACCATGTACATTGCCAACGTGAACGAAGACGGTTTTGAAAATAACCCGTACCTCGATCAGGTTCGTGCTATCGCCGAGAAAGAAGGTTCTGTCGTTGTTCCGGTTTGCGCCGCTGTAGAAGCCGATATCGCCGAGCTGGATGACGAAGAGCGAGACGAGTTCATGGCCGAGCTGGGTCTGGAAGAGCCAGGTCTGAACCGCGTTATCCGTGCAGGTTATGCCCTGCTCAACCTGCAGACCTACTTCACCGCTGGGGTGAAAGAAGTGCGTGCGTGGACTATCCCTGTTGGCGCAACGGCTCCACAGGCTGCGGGCAAGATCCACACCGATTTCGAGAAAGGCTTCATCCGTGCGCAGACTATCGCGTTTGAAGACTTCATCACCTACAAGGGTGAGCAAGGCGCGAAAGAAGCCGGCAAGATGCGTGCTGAAGGGAAAGACTACATCGTTAAAGATGGCGATGTGATGAACTTCCTGTTTAACGTCTGAGTCGATATGAATGAAAAAAATCCACGCTTTGGCGTGGATTTTTTTATTGCGCGGTCAAAACACATTGGCTAAGCGTTCTGTTTTCATGCTGGGTTCAAAAGGAATGATGTCAGCCGTCGCAAGCTTTAACCTCTGAAACGGATCTTCGCGTAGTCGCTCTTCAAGTGAGGCAAGACTCTCACATTTAGCGAGAATGACACCACCATTTCTTGGGACCCGTCTTCCGGATGCGAGGAAAATCCCCTCTGCATACCCCTTTTTCAGCCACTCTATATGTGCTGGTATCGCTGCATCAATCTCTTCGAGTGGTCTGATATAGGTTAAAATGACAATGTAAACCGTGCTCATCCTTTGCCTCTCAGTTGTGTTTTAGCCGCTTGTTGAAATTGCTTATGCAGTCCCTCTTTTGCCACCCGGTTATGGTTATCATTTTGGGCACATTTGATCTTAATATGCAGGGCCTGAGCAAGACAACGCGTTACGCGTCATATCCCAGGAGTAAAACCAATCATGCCAGCCGTTTTTTTTTGTTGGATAGCTACAGACAACGACCACTTCCTTTGACAGGTTGAATGTTAAGTAATAGAAAGTTGAATCGCCACGGATAATCTAGACACTTCCGAGCCGTTGATAATACTGGTTTTCATATTCTGTCGGTGACATCTGTTCGCTAGAACCATGCCGACGCTTACTGTTATAAAACATTTCGATGTAATCAAAAATATCACTGCGGGCTTCTTCCCGCGTTCCGTAGATCTTTTTCTTTATCCGTTCACGTTTCAACAACTGGAAAAAACTTTCTGCAACCGCATTATCATGGCAGTTACCGCGACGGCTCATGCTACCCTCCAGGCCGTGTGATTTCAGGAACGACTGCCACTCATGGCTTGTGTACTGACTGCCCTGATCCGAATGAACCAGCACCTGTTTTTCGGGATTACGCCGCCATACAGCCATCAGCAGTGCGTTCAGGACAATGTCCTTTGTCATCCGGGATTGCATGGACCAGCCGATAATTTTGCGTGAGAACAGATCAACAACAACGGCAAGATACAGCCAGCCTTCGTGGGTCCTGATGTAGGTTATGTCCGTTACCCAACGCTCATCAGGAGCATCCGGATTGAACTGTCGCTGGAGCCTGTTGGGTGACACGATACTGGCCTCGCCTTTACGTGCCCGCGGGCTTCGGTATCCGACCTGAGCCTTTATTCCGACACGTTTCATCAGTCTCCAGACTCTGTTTACTCCGCACTGTTGCCCGCTGTCACGCAGATCCAGATGGATTTTGCGATAACCATAGACGCATCCCGATTCCAGCCAGAACTGTTTAATCTGTCCTGTCAGTCTCAGGTCTGCCTGATGGCGTTGTGAATGCGGCTGCTGAAGCCAGGCGTAAAAACCACTGGGATGAACATCCAGCACCCGACAGAGCAGGCGAACAGGCCAGCAACAGGAGTTGTCACGGATAAAGGCGTACCTCAGTCGGACAGCTTTGCGAAGTACGCCGCTGTAGATTCAACCTGTCAACGCAACACCCTTTTCAATTATCTCTTTCGGTGTTTT
>NZ_JACASJ010000114.1:0-14874 GCF_013391025.1 Enterobacter sp. SECR19-1250
GAAAGCCTGTCCTCAGCATAGTACCGGGAAGGAGGGAGTGACCATCTCATTAAATATTCTCGTTTGCGGGATAAAAGTGACCTGACGCAATATTTGCGTTTTGATGCTTATTGATAATGTTGTCACAAAAAGTGAGGGTGACTGCATGGATAAATTACTTGAGCGTTTTTTACAGTACGTTTCGCTGGATACCCAATCTAAACCGGGTGTCCGCCAGGTGCCAAGCACCGAAGGCCAGTGGAAGTTATTAAACCTGCTCAAAGAGCAGCTTGAGGCCATGGGGCTGGTCAATGTCACCCTGAGCGAAAAAGGCACTGTGATGGGAACGCTGCCTGCCAACGTCCCCGGTGATATTCCGGCGATTGGCTTTATCTCCCATGTCGACACCTCTCCGGATTTTAGCGGTAAACATGTTAATCCGCAGATTGTGGAAAACTACCGTGGCGGTGACATTGCGCTGGGAATAGGTGACGAAGTGCTTTCGCCGGTGATGTTCCCGGTGCTGCACCAGCTGCTTGGGCAGACGCTGATCACAACGGATGGCAAAACGCTGCTGGGGGCAGATGACAAAGCGGGTATCGCGGAAATCATGACGGCACTGGCGGTGCTGAAAGGAAAAAATATTCCGCACGGTGATATCCGTGTGGCCTTTACGCCGGACGAAGAGGTGGGCAAAGGGGCGAAACATTTTGATGTCGAGGCCTTTAACGCGCAGTGGGCCTATACCGTGGACGGCGGTGGCGTGGGCGAACTGGAATTTGAAAACTTCAATGCCGCGTCCGTGACCATCAAAATTGTGGGTAATAATGTGCATCCTGGCTCCGCCAAAGGTGTGATGGTGAATGCGCTGTCGCTGGCGTCCCGTATTCATGCGGAAGTCCCGGCGAATGAGAGCCCGGAGCAGACCGAAGGTTATGAAGGTTTTTATCACCTGACCAGCATCAAAGGCACGGTGGACAGCGCGCAGATGCACTACATCGTGCGTGACTTCGACCGTAAAGCGTTCGAAGCGCGCAAGCGTAAGATGATGGAAATCGCGAAGAAGGTGGGTAAGGGGCTACACCCGGACTGCTATATTGAGCTGATTATTGAAGACAGCTACTACAATATGCGCGAGAAGGTTATGGAGCATCCGCATATCCTGGATATCGCCCAGCAGGCCATGCGCGACTGCGATATTGAACCGGTGCTGAAGCCGATTCGCGGCGGCACCGACGGTTCGCAACTGTCCTTCATGGGATTGCCGTGCCCGAATCTCTTTACCGGGGGATACAACTACCACGGTAAGCATGAGTTTGTGACGCTGGAAGGAATGGAAAAAGCGGTGAAGGTGATTGTGCGGATTGCGGAGTTAACCGCGAAGCGTTAGCCACATTAAGCCGGGTGGCGGCTTCGCCTTACCGGGCCTAAATTCGGATCGTAGGCCCGGTAAGCGCAGCGCCACCGGACATAAAGGCAAGGAGTGCCCATGTCAAACTACCGTCGCCATTACGTCCCCGGCGGCACCTGGTTTTTTACCGTTAACCTGCAAAACCGACAGAGCGATTTACTTACCCGCCATATTGATAGCCTCCGCCAGGCCACCTCCTCGGTGAAACGATCAAAGCCCTTTACGATTAATGGCTGGGTGATCCTTCCTGAACATATGCACTGTATCTGGACCTTGCCGGAAGGTGACAGCGATTTTTCCGGGCGCTGGCGTGACATCAAAAAAACGTTCTCACGAAACATTGAAATGCGCCACATCTGGCAGGCGCGTTTCTGGGAACATACCATCCGCAACGACAATGATTACCGCCGACATATGGATTACATCTACCTCAACCCGGTGAAACATGGGTACGTTGGTAAGGTTGTCGACTGGCCGTTTTCAACGTTTCATCGGGATGTACGGGAAGGGTTGTATCCGGCGGATCGGGCCGCGGAGATTGTGGATTTTGCGGCGGGGGAGTGGAAGTAAAAACGCCGGGTAAGCGTAGCCGCCACCCGGCAATACATTACAACTCAGTCCTCAAAGAACCAATACCCGCTGTTGACCAGCGCGGCAAGCATGGCGAGGAAAGAGGGATCTTCCAGGGCGTCGCCAAAGGTATCGGCAGTCAGTACCAGATGGCTGGCGATGGCTTCCAGCGCCGGGCGATGCGGAGAATCCAGCTTCTCGCCGTTGACGAAGACATCTTCACCGATGCGCAGCACGCGTAACCCACCCAGGCGAACCAGCTTGTCACCCTGCTGCAGCGCATCATAAATCTCGTCGGCCTGGTACGGCGGCTCCGGAGGCGCCACATCCAGCTCGTGACGTGACTGGCTGATAAACTCACCAAACCACTGTCTGAAATGTTCCGGCTCGTTGATCAGATCCAGCATCATGCCGCGCAGCTTATCCAGTTCTGCTGGCAGAATGTCTGCCGGATGCTCGCGGGAAGGCACATCCGGATCGCTGTAGCGATGGCTGCCCAGCTCGCGTTGCAGAACGTAATCGGCAAAACCGCTGATCATCTCACGACCACTTGGCGCGCGGAATCCGACAGAATAATTGAGGGAGTTTTCCAGCGAGTAGCCTTCATGCGGGAATCCCGGCGGAATATAAAGAATATCTCCCGGCTCCAGCTCTTCGTCGATGATCCCGTCAAACGGATCCACCTGAAGCAGGTCAGGATGCGGGCAGTGCTGTTTCATCGGCACTTTTTCACCCACGCGCCAGCGACGGCGGCCGGTCCCCTGAATGATAAACACATCGTACTGATCCAGATGTGGGCCAACGCCGCCCCCTGGCACGGAGAAGGAGATCATCAGATCGTCCATTCGCCAGTCGGGCAGGGCGCGGAATGGGCGCATTAAGGCTGCCGTCGGCTCGTGCCAGTGGTTGACCGCCTGCACCAGTAATGACCAGTTATTTTCACCGAGGTGATCGTAGCTTTCGAAAGGACCATGGCTGACCTGCCATTTTCCATCCTGGTGGCTCACCAGGCGGCTGTCGACTTCGTTTTCCATGGCCAGGCCAGCCAGTTCGTCAGGCGAGATAGGGTCGACAAAATTGCTGAACCCGCGCTTAAGAACTACCGGGCGTTTCTGCCAGTAGCGTTCAATAAACTCGGGCCAGTTCAGTGCTAAGTGATAATCCATATTTTTTTATTCCGCAGGCTCTTACTGAGTCGGATTATAACGGAAGCGCAGAAGCCTGGGTGCGAGATCCGCGCATTTTTCACATAACGGGCTAACTATCGTTCGATGTGGGCTGCTGACGGCCAAAAATCACTTCCATTCTGGCACCGCCAAGTAAACTTTCACCGGTTTCGATTTTGCCGTCGTACTGGTCGACGATCTCGCGTGCGACGGACAACCCCACCCCCTGGCCGGGACGCAATGTATCCGCACGCTGACCGCGATCAAATACCACGTCACGTTTGTTTCGCGGGATCCCCGGGCCATCGTCCTCAACAATGATGTGCAGCTCGTTGTCCGTCTGACGGGCGGAAACCTCCACGAACTCCAGACAATATTTACAGGCGTTATCGAGCAGGTTACCCATCACCTCCATGAAATCATTCATTTCGCCGACGAAACTGATTTCAGGAGAGATATCGAGACTGATGTTCACCCCTTTACGCTGATACACCTTATTCAGCGCAGAGGTCAGGTTATCCAGCAGTGGTGCCACGGGGTGCAGCTCCCGGCTCAGCAGGGCGCTGCCGGAACGCATGCTGGCGCGATGAAGATAGTAGCCAATTTGCTGCGAAATACGACTGATCTGCTCAAGCATCACCGGCTCGGCATCATCAACGCTCATTCTGGAGCTGCGCATGGATCGCAGGGTGCTTTGCATGACGGCCAGCGGGGTCTTCAGGCTGTGAGTTAGGTCAGTCAACGTTGTGCGGTATTTATCGTAGCGCTCGCGTTCACTTTTCAGCAGGCGGTTAAGGTTACGCACCAGACTTGTTAGCTCACGCGTTGTCTCAGGATTAAGCTTCTCGCGATGATGCTCCTCCAGCTCGCGAACCTCTTTCGCCAGCGATTCAATCGGGCGCAAACTCCACCAGGCAGCAATCCACAGCAGCGGTATGACCAGCAGCAGATTGGCAGCCAGCACGTAGACGAACCAGCCCCAGACCCGATAAGAGCGTTTAAGCTCGACGGGGATGGTATCCACCACTACGATGGTCAGCTGCGGCATGTCAGGCGTGGCGGGATAGAGGTTGATGGCGACGGAGTGGGTCATTTCTGTTTCGGCGTCATCGGCGCGGATCTCATTCAGCTTTTTTTGCAGAGAGCGATCTTCGCGCAGCAGGCTGCTGGTGGTATTCAGATCGGCTTCAATTTCATGGAATCCGTTGGTTTTCAGCCATTCCGGGCGGATGCTTTTCACCAGCCAGGGAACATCACGCTGTGCCCACAGCAGTTTCCCTTTTTCATTGTAAATCAGCGCCAGCGTGGGACTCTGCTGGTTAAGATTCTCCGGCATCTCGACGCTGATCTGGTTGTTTTCCCACTTTGCGAGGGTATAAAACAGGTTGCTCTCACCGCGCAGCAGACGAAAGGTCGTTTTATCAAAACTGACGCTGTAACCAACCAGCGCCACCATGCCGTAAGAAAGCGACAGCACCAGCACAACGGCGGCTGTGGCCAGCAAAAAGCGAACCCGCAGTGAAAGGGGCATAATGTGCCGCATTAGTCGTTTCATTTAGCGTAATTCGAACAGGTAGCCCTGACCGCGCACGGTTGTGATCACATCATGCGGATACTGCGCCTGAATCTTCTTACGCAAACGGCCCATCAGCACATCAATGGTGTGACTCTCACGCAGTTCGGCATCCGGGTAAAGCTGGAGCATTAAGGAGTCTTTGCTCACCACTTTACCGTTGTTACGGATCAGCGTTTCCATGATGGTGTATTCGAAGGCCGTCAGTTTGATGACTTCATTGTTGATTGAGAATTCCCGCCGGGAGAGATCCACCTGGAAAGGTGGAAGGGAAATCACCTGGGAGGCGAGCCCGCTGTTGCGGCGTAACAATGCCTGCATGCGTGCCGCCACTTCTTCAATATGAAACGGTTTGGTGACGTAATCATCGGCACCGGCACTGAGCACTTCCACTTTGTCCTGCCAGCCTTCACGCGCGGTCAGCACCAGGACAGGAAGGGAGACATCGTGGCTGCGCCAGCGGCGAATCAATGACAGTCCGTCTTCGTCAGGTAACCCGAGATCAACGATGGCGATATCCGGCAGGTGTTCATTGAGATAATAATCGGCTTCTTTTGCATCTTCCGCATCATCCACCTGATGTCCCATCTCCTGAAGCTGAACCTTCAGGTGATGACGTAGCAATGCGTTATCCTCAACAACCAGTACGCGCATCATCTTTCTCCCAGAATTAATAGTATAAATAGTTTAACGCTGATTATGTTGTTGTGGGGATAAACATTGAGTAAACCGGGGAAAAAGCAGCCCCCTTTTCGGGCGAAAAGAGGGCGGGGGAGATTACTTCAGCTCGTCGACCATGGTGATGGCGCGGCCAATGTAATTCGCTGGTGTCATCTCTTTCAGGCGGTTTTTTTCCGCTTCCGGCAATGCGAGGCTATCGATAAACTGTTTCATACCTTCCGCATCGACACGTTTACCACGGGTCAGCTCTTTCAGTTTTTCATACGGTTTTTCGATGCCGTAACGACGCATCACGGTCTGGATCGGCTCGGCCAGCACTTCCCAGTTGTGGTCCAGCTCGTCCAGCAGACGATCGCGGTTCACTTCCAGCTTGCTCACCCCTTTCAGGGTGGACTGATAGGCGATCAGCGCATAGCCAATCCCCACGCCCAGGTTACGCAGCACGGTGGAGTCGGTCAGGTCGCGCTGCCAGCGGGAAACCGGCAGTTTGCTCGCCATATGCTGCAACACGGCGTTGGCCAGACCCAGGTTGCCTTCGGAGTTTTCGAAGTCAATCGGGTTCACTTTGTGCGGCATGGTTGAAGAGCCGATTTCACCGGCGATGGTCTTCTGCTTGAAGTGGTTCAGCGCGATATAACCCCACACGTCGCGGTCGAAGTCGATCAGAATGGTGTTGAAGCGGGCGATACAGTCGAACAGCTCGGCGATATAGTCGTGCGGCTCAATCTGAGTGGTGTACGGGTTCCACTGAATTCCCAGGGAGGTCACGAACTCTTCACTGAACTGATGCCAGTCCACTTCCGGGTAAGCGGCGATATGGGCGTTGTAGTTACCTACCGCACCATTGATTTTACCGAGGATCTCAATCTGTTCCAGTTGACGATACTGACGCTCCATACGGTATGCCACGTTAGCCATCTCTTTACCCATCGTCGATGGCGTAGCGGGCTGACCATGGGTACGGGAGAGCAGGGGAATGTCGCGGTATTCCACAGACAACGCTTTCACCGCGTCAATGATTTTACGCCAGTAAGGCAGAACCACCTCTTTGCGCGCGGTAGAGAGCATCAATGCGTGAGACAGGTTATTGATGTCTTCAGAAGTACAGGCGAAGTGAATGAATTCAGACACCGCGTGCAGCGCCGGAACGCTTGCCACTTTCTCTTTCAGGAAGTACTCAACCGCTTTTACGTCGTGGTTGGTGGTACGTTCAATGGTCTTGATGCGAGCAGCATCTTCTTCATTGAAGTCAGCAACGATTTTATCAAGGTAATCGTTTGCCTGGGCGTCAAAAGCAGGAACTTCCTTGATTGCTGCCTGGGCGGCCAGCTTTTGCAGCCAGCGTACTTCAACCTGAACACGGAACTTCAGCAGGCCATATTCGCTGAAGATCCCGCGCAGCGCGCTGACTTTATCGCCGTAGCGTCCATCGACAGGGGATACGGCGGTCAGTGAGGATAATTCCATAATTCGCAACTCCGGGAGGTTAACAATGAGCAAGAATTTGTTTTGCCTGAGTCGTCAGGCGATTACGAGAAAACATTAACTGCAGGCGGCCACCGCCAACCTGATGCCACAGCACGGCGGCACGGATACCGGCCAGCAGCGAGGCGCGTACTTTTGCCTGAACCTGCGGGCTTTGCAGTACGGCAGGTGAACCGGTGACCTGGATACGCGGGCCCAGCGGACTGATGACATCAACATAAATACCGGCCATGGCGCTCAACAGCGTTTCAGACTGCAGATCAAAATGGTCGAGCTGACGCTGCAATCCGGCAATGCGGTCACCCAGCGTATTCAGCGCGCCTTTCGCTGCGCTGAGTTTACGTTCCAGCACCATCAGGCTTAATGTATAACGGGTAAGCTCTGCGTTTAATCCCTGACGGCTGCTGGCATTAAGCACGCCAAGCAAGGTTTCAAGACCGAGACGAAGATTGGTTTCGCTGCCACCGAAGACACCCAGGGTTGAACCGGGGTTGAGATCGATAACGCTGTTGAGCGAAACGTGCAGCGCGTCAGCGTCACAATGACCCTGATGCGCCAGCTGTTGCACCAGACGGGCTGACTGGCAAATTCCTGCCAGTGCCAGGGTGATGTCATAATAGTTCTTCGCCACACGTTCTCCTTTATGTGTGCAATCGGGTTAAACGGCCGGCAGCGGCAGGCGCTGTTCTATGATTCCACCACCCAGGCAGATATCACCGCTGTAGAAGACGGCGGACTGGCCCGGCGTGACGGCTGCAACTGGCTCGTCAAAACGCACGTCAATGCGATCGTCATCCAGCGCGGTAATGGTGCAGGGGATATCCGTCTGACGGTAGCGTGTTTTTACCGTGCAGCGCAGGGTACCTTTGAGCGGTTCACGGTCGACCCAGTGCAACTGTTGCGCGATCAGGCCAACGGACATCAGACGCGGATGGTCGTGCCCCTGAGCGACGATCAGAATATTGTTTTCGACATCTTTGTCGACCACGTACCACGGATCTTCGCTACCGTCTTTGGTACCGCCGATACCCAGGCCTTTACGCTGGCCGAGGGTGTGGTACATCAACCCCTGATGCTGGCCAATTTCGTCGCCATCGACGGTGACAATTTTGCCCGGCTGCGCAGGCAGGTAGCGACCAAGGAAATCGCGGAATTTGCGCTCGCCAATAAAGCAGATACCGGTGGAGTCTTTTTTCTTCGCGGTGATCAGATCCAGCTCTTCAGCAATTTTACGGACTTCTGGCTTTTCCAGCTCGCCAACCGGGAACAGGCTTTGTGCAATCTGTTCATGGCTTAACGTATAAAGGAAATAGCTCTGATCTTTATTACCGTCCAGACCGCGAAGCAGCTGGCTTTTGCCGTTCACATCGGCGCGACGCACGTAGTGACCGGTCGCAATATAGTCTGCGCCCAGATCTTCCGCCGCGAATTCGAGGAAGGCTTTAAATTTGATCTCTTTGTTGCACAGAATATCCGGGTTTGGGGTACGGCCCGCTTTGTACTCTTCCAGGAAAAGCTCAAACACGTTATCCCAGTATTCTGCGGCAAAGTTAACGGTGTGCAGTTCAATGCCGAGCTTGTCGCACACGGCCTGCGCATCGGCGAGATCCGCAGCGGCAGTGCAATATTCCTCGCCATCATCTTCCTCCCAGTTCTTCATGAACAGGCCCTCCACCTTATAGCCCTGTTTTTGCAACAGGTAGGCGGAAACGGAGGAATCGACACCGCCGGACATGCCGACGATCACTTTTTTCTGGCTGTTATCTGACATGGAATACTCACGACATTGAACTTCAAGGCGGCGTATTCTATCACGCCCCCCCACCATTGACACCCTCTGTAAACGGCCAGTTAAATTCTGCGATGACCTCCAGCGGCAAGCGTGCGCCTGACTGCCAGCAGCGAATGCTTTCGGCAACCAGCGGCGAGCGCAGGTTTGGCGCGTTCAGGATCTCGTCGGCGCTGACCCACAGGCAGCGATCGATATCGTCGTCGTGCGGCGCAGTGGCGCACGTTTCGCTAAGCTCGACGGCAAATAAAAAACGCAGGAAGGGCGTTTTATCAGGCGCAATCCACTGATGCATACGAATGAAGTGCTGAGGCTCCGCGCGGATGCCCGTCTCTTCCCAGAGTTCACGTTTTGCGGCCTGTAATAAGGTTTCATTGGCTTCCAGATGCCCGGCTGGCTGATTCCACAGCGCTTTGCCGTTAATGCTCTCTTCTACAACCAGGAATTTCCCCTGCGCGTGAACCACACAGGCGACCGTGACATGAGGTTTAAACATATTGACTCCTTAAGGGGCAACGTCCCGCCATTCACCGTTAGCCAGGGAATCCAGCGTGTAACTGCCCATGGCATAGCGAATCAGGCGCAGGGTAGGGAAGCCCACGTGGGCGGTCATGCGCCGAACCTGACGGTTACGGCCTTCATAAAGGGTGATTTTGAGCCAGCTGGTGGGAATAGATTTGCGCTCGCGAATGGGCGGGTTGCGCGGCCACAGCCACTCCGGTTCATTCACACGTTCAATACCTGCGGGCAGGGTGGGGCCATCGTTTAACGTCACGCCGTTGCGGAGTGCGGCGAGCGCCTCTTCATCCGGCTCACCTTCCACCTGCACAAAGTAAATTTTGCCGGTGCGTTTTCCGGGCTGCGTGAGTTTTGCCTGTAGGGCTCCGTCGTTGGTTAAGACCAGCAGACCTTCGCTATCGCGGTCCAGACGACCCGCGGCATAAACGCCCTGAACAGGAATGTAATCCTTTAACGTGCTGCGCCCGGCTTCGTCGGTAAACTGCGGCAACACATCGTAGGGTTTATTGAACAAAATAACCCGCTTTGGCTGGCTTTCTTGCGGTCTTCTGGCGGCTTGTCGTGAGCTGAATCGCTCAACCAGGTGTTTTGTAAAAGAAGTTTTCTTCATGGTATTTTCAGGCGTTATCAATTGCCGCATTATAGCCTAATAACGAAGACCTTTCATGGCGCAGGACAATCAGGTACTATCGAAGGGCTCATTACAATTTATTAACATAAGATCAGTAACAACCAGAAGCGCTCGAAGGAGAGGTTAATGGAAAGCAAAGTAGTTGTTCCGGCGGAAGGTAAAAAGATCACCCTGCAAAACGGCAAGATTAACGTTCCTCACAATCCGATCATTCCATTCATCGAAGGTGATGGTATCGGTGTAGACGTTACCCCGGCAATGCTGAAAGTGGTTGATGCCGCTGTTGAGAAAGCCTACAAAGGCGAGCGTAAAATTTCCTGGATGGAAATTTACACCGGTGAAAAATCTACTCAAGTTTATGGCCAGGACGTTTGGCTGCCAGCAGAAACGCTGGACCTGATCCGCGACTACCGCGTTGCTATCAAAGGCCCACTGACGACGCCAGTTGGTGGCGGTATCCGTTCCCTGAACGTGGCACTGCGTCAGGAGCTGGACCTGTACGTGTGTCTGCGTCCGGTTCGTTACTATCAGGGCACCCCAAGCCCGGTTAAGCACCCTGAGCTGACCGATATGGTTATCTTCCGCGAAAACTCAGAAGACATCTACGCGGGTATCGAATGGAAAGCTGACTCTGCTGACGCAGAAAAAGTGATTAAATTCCTGCGCGAAGAGATGGGCGTGAAGAAAATTCGCTTCCCTGAGCATTGCGGTATCGGCATCAAGCCGTGCTCCGAAGAAGGGACCAAACGTCTGGTGCGCGCGGCAATTGAATACGCGATCACCAACGACCGTGACTCTGTGACCCTGGTTCACAAAGGCAACATCATGAAGTTCACCGAAGGCGCGTTCAAAGACTGGGGTTACCAGTTGGCGCAAGAAGAGTTCGGCGGTGAGCTGATCGACGGCGGCCCATGGCAGAAGATCAAGAACCCGAACACCGGCAAAGAGATCATCATTAAAGATGTTATCGCCGATGCGTTCCTGCAGCAGATCCTGCTGCGTCCAGCGGAATACGACGTGATCGCCTGTATGAACCTGAACGGTGACTACATCTCCGACGCCCTGGCTGCACAGGTTGGCGGTATCGGTATCGCCCCAGGCGCGAACATCGGTGACGAATGCGCCCTGTTCGAAGCAACACACGGTACTGCACCAAAATACGCAGGCCAGGACAAAGTGAACCCAGGCTCTATCATCCTGTCCGCAGAGATGATGCTGCGTCATATGGAATGGTTCGAAGCCGCAGACCTGATCGTTAAAGGTATGGAAGGCGCGATTAACGCGAAAACCGTAACCTACGACTTCGAACGTCTGATGGAAGGCGCTAAGCTGCTGAAATGTTCAGAGTTTGGTGACGCGATTATCGCGAATATGTAATCTATTAGCTGGGTTATACAACAACGGGAGCCGATTGGTTCCCGTTTTTATTATTATTTTTCGGATGGTTATCAAGAGCTTATCAAAACCCTTTTTTAAGCAGATGTTATTTCCAGTTCTCTCTGTATCTGCCACAACAATTTACGGTAGGGTATATTCTCTACTGTAAATATATCAACTGTATGCGCATTTTACTTCCTGATGTATCAAAAATAAACAATCCCGAATTTCATTTCCTTAAAATACTTTATCCAGAAATGACTGGTTCGTGTCAGTAGCCTTAGTCAATATATAAAAATAAACATTTTGTTGTGCAATTAAAACTTTTGCATGTGTATTTATATGCTGGTAACACAATTTTATCTCTGTATATTTAAGAGAAATTATTGGAGGAACTATGCATAAATTTAATCTAGCAGCTGCTTTTCTTTTTTTTGGCGCTTTTACCATGCCAGTATTTGCCAGTAATTCAATGTCTATAAATTATGCTGCAGGCAAAGAGAGTGGGGCCGAAAAGATGCATGGCATGAATGTGATATTTAAACACGATATGGGTAATTTTGCACTGGTCGCATCAGGTACTTATATACAGAATACCAGCGGTTCCGGGAACTCTTATTTGAAAAACAAATACGCATCAATTATGCCGGGGCTCGCTATTAATATCACACAAGATATAAATTTTTATGGACTTGCTGGTATTTCTTGTGGTTCAAAAATGAAACCTGATCAAAGTCATGAGATTTATGGGGCAGCTTTTGGTACTGGTTTGTTTTACAACTTAACAAACAATATTCAATTAAATACAGGATATGAATTGGGTCTTGTTGATAACAAAGAAATAGATACTTTCATCATTGGGATAGGATATTTGTTCTGACTTTCAAGGTGAATGAAATGATATCAAAAAAAATAATAAGAATATATGTTATTACTGATAACTATTTTTTATATTACGGCATCAGGGAACTCATTTACAATTCTAAAGTATTTGAATCTTACACATATAACGTTGAGCAAACCGCTAAGCTTCCAGCTCTTATTTTTTATCATAAGTATCATACTCAAGATATAATCATTACAGATAATTTCTTACATTGTTACGCAGTTTCAAAATATAGACCGGAAAAAACGTTAATTTTGCCATGTAATTATGATTTGGATAAATATATAGAGTGTTTTAATGATTTAACAAATCAAGATTATCTTCACAATGCACTTTATTTTAAAAAGTTATCATCGAAAGAGACCCTGCTGTTAACTTTATTTTCTGAGGGAGCAACAGATGACAAAATTGCTATTATGCTTAACATAACAAAAAAGACAATCAGCTCTCATAGGCGTAATATTTTGCAAAAATTAAACCTGAAGAATAGGCATGAATTGTATATGTATGCTTTGGCAACAAAAGAAGGGTTGTATGAACACGTATAACATAATATCTATTTTAACGATAATGGTATTGATTCCATTTTCAATTTATTGTTTTTATGCTAATTATCGCATCAATGAAAACAAAAGAATTGCATCAGAAACAACACCATTATGGCGAAAGATATTTCTGCCTCCTAAATGATTAATATTTTAATGGTAAATTTTTGATGTTTAGAAGCTTTCCTCTGTGAATGTTAATATATCCACCATCATTCAAATCTTTTAAAACTTTATTTAAGGAACTACGAGAAATTGAGCTTCTGGATAAAATGAACTTGAATACTGAAATTTGAGATCTTTCATTCTCTGGTAATTCCCATATGGCTTCTAAATTGTTTTTTATAATATCGTAGGCATTTTTTGATGAAAATCTCTGGTCTCTTTTGAAAAAGTTTAAAGTGATTTCACAAGTCATTAAGAAAAAATGTTTCCACAAGTTATTACTATCAGCCAAACAATCCAATTCCACAGTTGAAATTGCTGTGAAAGTTGCATCCGTTGAAGCTCGAAAGTAATGGTAATCATCTTTTTCGAACATAAAGATTATCCCTAGAATATAAGGCGCATATACAGTGAAAATTAAAATATCGTCTGCTTTTCTATAAATGTCTACTCTACCTTCAGTGAGAAAGTATACATGTGGTTTATTATTAAGCATGAAGTTTATTCGTTGTCCATTTGACGCATAAATGCGCATAAACTTGTTAGATCCTTCAACAATCTCTAAGATATGGTTAAACATGGTGTGAAGCCTCAGCTACTATTTTCATTCTTAAAGTTTGATGTTAGGTAATCATATAACCTTTTTAGAAGATGGCAAGTTTAAATTTAAATATGTGTTTGTGTAATTATACATAATTTAATTTTTTATAGGCCAGATCATCAAAAGTAAGTGCTGAGTTTTTAAGATTTTATCAACCTATCATTGTTAATAGTCGATTCGAAGATGGCTTTATGTTATTTGAGCGTGATTTTTAGAGTTAATCATTTATATGGAAATTTATTTCTATATAGGAATGATATACGACTATTTACTTTTTATCGGTATTGCGCAAAACAACTCATTAATTCTATATGGATTGATGCTTGGCACTTAAAAAATCATCTCTTTTTTAAGTTGGGCTGAGTATTAACACGGGGGCTCGATATGTTGTTTCTATTGTTATGCATAGCTTTATTGATACTAATAGTAGCTGTTTTTTATTTTATCCGGTTGAATAAAAAAAGTATGGTTGTAACTCAATTTATAGATTTGCTTTATAAAGATGATGAAGAGAAATGAATATTTAAATGAGGTTGAGTAAGTGTTAAGCAAAACTCAAAAAAATTTCTTGTGGATGATTGCAGAAAAAACAATCGGCGTAGTGGGCCTTTTCTTTATAAATGCTTTGGTGGCTAAATACCTGGGGCCTGTGGTAATTGGGCAAATAGCAATTGCAACTGCGATTTTTCAAATTGTTCAGGTTGTAGGGGTGTTTGGCAGCGATAGTATATTCTATAAAAGGATAAGCACAAACTTGATTGGCGGCATACAATTAATGATGCCTGTATTTGTGTTGAGAAGTATAATATTTATCATTTTTGCAAGTATTTGCATAATGTTTTTAAATATGAGAATGGATTTAACAGGTATGACATTAGTGCTGTCAATCTGTTTGGCGTATTATTTTTATACTATTGATACTTACACAAGTTTTAACGAGTCACTACTGAACTCAAGAATTAATGCTATTGCAAACGTAGTTGGCCTTATTTTCGGCTTAGTAGCCAGGGCATTAATGGTTAGATATAAAGTGCCGATTATCTATTTTGGATTGCCTCTAATAATAATAAGTGCCATTCCTTATTTTCTAAAATTATATGTATTTAGAAAACAATATAAAAGGATGGTAACAATTAAGTATAGTGTACTAAAAAAAAGATTATTCCATCTGAGTTATGCGGGAAGCATTCTTGTTATTCCTTCAATCATTTCATCAATCTATCCAAGGTTGAATGTGCTTATAATCTCTTTTTTATATGGAAATCATGATGTCGGTATTTATTCAGTGTCTCAAAGCATTGCAACGAGTTGGAGTTTCATTTTATTATCGTTGTTGACTTCTTGTCTTCCATCTTTATTTCGAGAGAAAAATAATCAAAAAATAATTAAATTAGGGAAGGTGCGAATAAGCAGGTCATTTCTTCCCAAGCTGACTCGCTGAGACTTTGTTGAATAAATCGAACTTTTGCTGAGTTGAAGGATCAGATCACGCATCT
>NZ_JACASJ010000115.1:0-14556 GCF_013391025.1 Enterobacter sp. SECR19-1250
AGCGTGCGTATTGCCTGAAAATCCAGCCAGCTACAGGGTCGTTCGCACGAAATCTTATTTATTCAACAAAGCCTAATAAAGAATGAAATTTACAGAAAGTGATATCAAAAATATAAACCAGCTTTTTGAAGACCCACATAATGCAGGCTATGTTCTGAATTTCACAAACAAATCAATGCGCGAGTTTTTCGAATCTGAGCTGTCAATCGATATAGACAACGACATCTATCGGAAAGATGGCGACTCAAAAATGAAGCGGTTGCGTTGCCTTTTGAAGCAAGATGACAGGGAAACAGTTCTTAGAGTGGTCACTCGACTCTGGGAACACAGGAAAACAATGCCTGACAACGTGATCACTGCTCAGGATGATGCTGTCTACGGTAGATTGATATCCAAAATTCAGGGGGCAGACAGTCTTACAGCAGCCGGCAAGACACCCGCATTGATCGTCCCCACCGGCATCGATAATAATTATTTTCTTAAAGGCCTGGAAACCCTCCATAACCAACCGCCTCACCAACGGGGTCACAGCTTTGAATTATGGCTTAACGAACTATTTACCGCTTTCTATCTTTCCCCTAAAGGCGCATTCAGGTTGAAGGGCGAACAGATTGACGGCAGTTTTCTGTTAAATAATGAAACCTATCTTGTGGAAGCAAAGTGGCATAGCACTAAAACAGGAAACGCTGATCTCCATGCATTTCATGGCAAGCTGGATCAGAAAATTTCATGGGCTCGCGGCGTATTTATCAGTTGGGCTGGATTTACAAAAAGTGGTCTGGATGCATGGGGGAGGGGAAAGAAGGTCATCTGTGTCAGCGGTTATGATCTTGTTCTCATGTTAAAAAATAACATCAGTTTCAGAATGTTGATGGAAGAAAAAATCAGACGGGCAGCCGAAACTGGCAACTTATATATCAAGATAGACGAAATTTATCCAAACATAAGCAAATGATGCTTCCTGTCCTGTCTACAATCAGCGTAACTGGTGGGATTACAGCTCCACACCTTGCAGCATTAGCACTTCAGCTTGAGCGGATAAAAACTATGGTAGAATTCAAAAAAAATAGCTGGGGATGACAGTGGCTAAGTACCATATTGAATCTGTGCAGGAATGGGCGCCGTTTACTCACAACGGCCAGAGTTACTCTTTGTCACATTTGAATGCACATGAGATTACCTACAAAGGTAAGATGCAAGATTTTAAGTTTGTCGTAACTTATGGCATGCACTGCTTCACTAAAGACGGTACGCCTTACAACATCCCCTTTAAATATCAAGATGCGAGAGAGTCGATCTCCGTTTGTCTTGAACGGTATGAAGCATCAAAGCAACTGCAACACATTCTGCCCAACCTTCCATCGTTGATGCTCTATCAGACCACTGAAGAAAAGTATTTCACGCTTCAGATGATGAATAGTGCTACGAACCAGCTTGAGCCATACAAGATCTGCGTTGCATTCTTCAAAGAGAACCGTTTGATGCGTATACACGTTCTTTCGGCATTTTTTGCTCGTACTGGACCTGGTGCACCGGGCGAGCCTATCCCGCAAAAGCCAGTTAGCTTATTTAAGGTTGCTGTGGATACGGCAAAAAAGCCAAGAAACAGTGGACGACCGAAGGAAGTTAACAACAGGTGAGAAAGTGGCGGCCCCCTTTCGGGGGCCTCAGCCATTTAGTTTGATTAGATAATCAAGACTAAACAGGGCAGGTCGCATTTGCTTCGAACTGGTCGAACCGTTTCCGGCTGCGGGATGCGATTCATTGCTGAACCCCTGTAACCATCCGTTATTAGTATTCTATTATCTGACGTAGATAAGTCAAGTAATGTAGTTCTTACTGCCGCAAGGACTTTCTGAAGAAGATAGTACATCTTGTCGGAAGTTAGGAGTAATTACTTGAGTAAGAAGATGTAGTTCTATCAGGTACGCACAGTGCACACAAAGAAACAAGTTATGCGCTGTGAAGATGTTCAAGATAGACGAGCAAGATTAGCTTAAAAAAACAGCCTTAGCGTAAAATAATTATCGATATCCAAGCTGCCCCCTTAAGAGTTGCATTCACGCGACCCGTTCTTTGCTGGTCAACCAGCGCTGATGGTCACCAGTTTCCAGTGATCGTCATTACTGACGGCCTCCCAGCCACAGCTTTTCAGCAGCGCATTAAGCCCCTCGGCGCGCCCGCCAATTCTCGCAGGCACAGGTAGCACCTGCGTCCCGTCATCATTAAAACCGATATCCAGCGCGCTTTTCAGCAGACAGATACTGTTCACCGATGCCGATGGCAGAATCTTATTTCGACCGCTCCACTCACTGTCGCTGAGGACGTGATACCCCCAGTCGTACTGCTTCGCCAGCTCCAGTGCGTAGGTCAGGCGAAAAAGGTCGTTCTGCTCAGACAGTTCGCCGGTGCAGCTACGCCAGAGATAATCCAGCTTATGGCGCAGCCGCGCACGAACGCCGAGCGTACGGCCCTGGTTGAGGATCCAGTCAACATCGGTGGCCACGTCACGTGAAAAACGGCGCTGTTTTTTCACCTGCGCAAACCACCGGGTGATAAACAGGTTTTCCTGCGACTCAGACTCAACCAGGCCATCTTCCCTGGCTGTCAGCAGGGCGATAAGAGCACACCATGCCAGGTGACCCGTTTTTTCCATATTTCTCATATCATCACCAGCCCGGGGGCTGTCCTTCAGCAATGATGTTTATCATCCAGTTCCATCAGTCGGCTGTTCATCTTGTCGGGATGTTCCCGATATACCTCGCCCCTGATCGGTGCCAGCTGTAGCGTCAGATGCCGGGCAACGCTATCGTCCTCACTGTCCGGCGCACCAATCAGCCAGACCGGGTAGGGGGCATACCTGACGTCATTCCGGAGACGTTCACCCAGAGAGAGCATATCAGCCTCAGACGCGCACTCCGGGGCAAAAACCAGCCGGGCAGTAATTCGCCCGCAGCGGGAGCAGGGGAACATGGTGTTCTCAAGGAGCTTCGTGCCGGGAATGGGAGCCGGTGGTGAAGGAATGGTACCATCAGGTTGCCTGCCGGCGTGCTCAATCAACGCATCAGCCATCTGTTGAGCAACCAGCGCCACAATATCTTTGTTCAGTTCCACAGGGTCTTTAACGTACGGGCGCAGCTGCGTGTCGCCGGATGGGGTTTCGGTGACAACCACACCACCCACCTCATTGTTACAATAACAAATAACGTATGTGTTTCCCCGGCGGCGAACCTGAACGTTCGGGGGCAGTCGCAATTTTTGCTGTTCTGGCGATGGTGCCATCCGACTTCCCTGCATTAACGGGGTAAATCTGAACCATCGGTTGGACGACAGACGGCGTCAGACATGATCTGCTGCTGAATGGTGCCAACGTAACACTGATACAGTTTCCCCTGATAACGGGCATTAAAAAAATAACTGTTGGGTTCAGGAGTACGATCAGATTGTTCAAGCGTGACACGATCCTGGGTCACCCCCAGCGCAAAAGCAGCCTTTTCCCGCAGAGCCTTTTCATTCATCTGACCTGCAGCCTGAGAGATTCCGCTGATGGAAAGCGACAGAACGCCCAGAATAAGCAGTGATTTTTTCATGATTACCTTTCCTTTTGATTAATAAGGGCTGTCAGCCATCCCTTCACAGCAATACAGTAACGGGAAAACGTTCGCTCAGGCAATAATGCTAAGCCTGTCCCTGAAGAATGTCTGTAATTTGTGCCAGAACCTCACGTACTTCCGCTTTGTCACAGGCCATAAGTACATCCATTGAAAGCACCTCCAGTCGTGGCTCTCCCATTTGCTTTGCCAGCAGGCCAGCATTAAGTGCCAGCGTTCTCCGCCCCTCTTTTGATGGTTTACGCTGATCATCAATAAACAGGGACAGCACTTCTTCCCTGACCTCCTCATCCAGCCGGGAAAAGTTTCGGTCACGTAAAATATCCAGAGCAAATTTCGTTAAAGAATCCATATATTCTCCTGGTTGTTGAGGTACTGAACACCCGAAACTCAAAAAAAGCGGCTTGTCCTTCATCCTTTTTTCGGCCCAAAAGCCCCGGAATCCATTAATCCATTAAACATTGTGCGTAACTGCTTAACCGTTAGCTGGTTCAGAAGTAGCGACGACCTTGCCCCATGAGGAGACCCGAGAAGCAGGTAACGCATATTTTCCCATGACTCTGACAACTGGGCATATGACAGATCCGCCAGCGTCCTGGACAACATTAAAGGAACCGCCACCGCAGGAGGTATCGTGCCATCAGATTCAAGGGCATGATTATTCCAGCTCCACCAGATTAGCACTGGTTTTGCTGTATTCGCATACAGAGGGATCAAGCCCGATACATCAGAAAGAACATCGCTCCCATCGTAGTCAAAATCACTATTTTTAAACGCGGTAATGAGTTCGTCAGTGATATAAGAAGCCCGCAACTCGATGGAGTCCGATGCCATACGCAACCATCCGGAAAGGCTACTAAAACGCATGTCATCACTGCTCAGATATTGCATTAAATCCCAGTAGGAACGCTTTACAGCAGCGATTAGCTCATCAGTATCCCCATAGGGGCATGTAATAATACCGTTAGCCATATAACGCGTATGATCAAGGCGCGGAAATGATGGCGTCGTCTGCGTGTCCCTGTAACAGGGTATCGACTTATCACGGCCAAGCGCTATAACTGGATGCCATTCAGGATAAGAAGACACTACAGGCCCAAGTTTCGTGCAAATAACGCTTAAAGCATCCTCAGCTCGTTTCCTGTCAGTTTCAGAGATAGCGTCGATATTATCCTTTCGCCATGGTGCGATCTCTTTAATAAGAAAGTAATTGATTGCCTCAGCTTTGAGTTTTTCAGCTTCTTCATTTGCTCGAAACATAACCATACCCCAACATAACATTATTAACTTACGCATTATCTATAACACATACGCGTAAGTAAATGGCTTTATGTTTACAATAAAAAGGTACGGCTACTTTTGCACAATCACCTGCCTGCATGGAGGCAGGTGCGACTGATGAACAGGATACTGACGGTCTGTGGTATCGATACCCGGCATAGCCGTAAACACAACTTCTATATTCGTATTGTGAATGCCGAGCAGCGCGCAGGCATTCTAGGAATGCGCCAGGGGCGCATAGAGGCGCCCTCAGAAGTGGACTAGAGCATAGTGGTTAATGGCGCCGTAGCCCGGCGTAGCCGGTTACGGTGTTGATAGGTTCCACCAATCCATCCCTTCTCCCTGCCAGACCAAAACCCGCTAAAAGCGATACAGAAGCTTGTGTGCGCTGTCGGAGTGGTCACGACAAGGCGAAGCCGTAGTCGGGGCGTATCTCCGCGTTAGCGGGCCGTCAGGGCCGCTTACGGGCGTGTACTCAATAACGGTCAGCGATACTACTTACAGTTACTCAGAATCCTAGTTACAACATCCATCATTAAAAGCGACGTTGTTCCGGGCCTTCGGCCCGGGGCGGCCTCGCTTTTCAGTGGTGGGGAGGGGCTGTGAGGGTTCAGGCAGGCACTGTTCCTGCTTTTGAGTGAGTATTTTGAATGTTGTAACTATATGTGCCGTGCCGGGGCCCGTCGCGTAGCGATGGGAGCTACTTTAGGCAGTTGCCGAACCGGCGCGGACGTGAGTCCGCTGCAAGGGCGGGCATTTTCAGGAGCCTGTCCACAGGTCAGGCGACGAACAGGTTATATATTTATATGAATGAAATAAAAGATATTTAAAAGAAGTACAGAGCAGGTTTTTAAAGGAAACCACGCACTTTGAAATCAGGTCGGCTGGCGCTCTGTAAGCATAACGGTTGTAACCTTATGGAAAGGTCCCTTGCAGTTATTTGTGGGTAACTGAATCTGGCGACGAGATGTGGCCACTCTGATGCAATTTCTGGCCATTCTGATGGCGGAATGGGGTGAATGTCAGGAAGGACGGCCGTCATTTCGTGCAGAAAACCGTCAACGATGGACTGCAGACGTGCGAAACCCTCCGGCGCCAGCCGGATTTTTCACACAGGAAGGGTTATATGGGGACGGTGGCCAGCCGCGTGTAGTTGTTACCACGCGACATCAGCATGCGCTCTTTCACGCGCCGCTCCAGCTCACGCTGGAGAGCATCCCTGTCGCCGACGAAACGCCCTTTGGCGTAGTCACGCGTCAGCTGCTGTTTCACCAGCGTCACAATGTCCTTACGGGCTCTGTCCGCGTCACGTCGGGCGCGGGCGCGCTTCAGGCCATGCTGTTTACGTTCGGACTGGTAGCTGCGGAACCGTTCGCGCACAAACCGCCAGGCCTTCGCTATCAGCTCGTCCATCTCCAGCGGCTTCAGGTTCTGCTTCTTACGCTGCTGATTCTCCCATTCCACACGGCTGCGCCTCGCGGCCACAACGGCCACGTCAGAGACGTCGAGCGCGGAGAACAGTGCCGGCGTGAAGGTGATATCGGTCGGGATATTGCAGCCAATCTGCGGGTCATACTCGGTCTGATAGGTAATCAGCCCCAGCTCCGCCATAAACGTCAGCGCCCGCGTGGCGCGGGTGATGGACAGATTACCGCTTTTCGACTCGGTGGCGAGACCGCACTCGATGGCCAGATTGGTGATGGAGCGCTGAACGCGGTTGGCCAGCGGGTCATAGTGGAAACACAGCCCCTGGAGCAGGGCATCGATGGCCCGGCGGCGCAACAGTGGCGGCATCCGGTGACGTTTACCCAGCGAGCGTAAGAACGCCACATGGATGGAAAAGTCAAAACGGGACGTGAAGCCTTCGGCTTTCGCCATCAGCTTACGACAGAACGGCAGTGTCTTTTTGCCTTCACGCGGCGTGAATGCCGGGTTCGGGTTTTTGACCTGACGGTAATGGGAGAACAGGGTCTGGGCGTCAGTCACACCTTCCCGCACTTATGTTGCACGGAAGGAGTAAATGGCACAGAAACGGGTATTGCAGTTTTCTGAGCATAAAACTATACTCCCTGCATAGAGCAACAGCTTCTATACAGTTTAAGTAGGCCCCGTTAATCTTCTCTTAGTCGCCAAACCTGGTGAAGATTATCGGGGTTTTTGCTTTTCTGGTCCCGGGTAGACACCTCATCAGAACCAGTTCCCTGCCACCTTATGGCGTGGCCAACCAAGAATTCACTAAAACGATCAGTAATCTAGCATCCAATGAGAAAACGTTCAAGAATGTGAAGTCTTTACATCGAGAACGCCGCGTTCAGAAAGTTCACGTTCGAGTAAGGTCTCAATAAACTGAGCTTGAGTGAGCCCTTCCTCTTCACAGATCGTAATCATCCAATCTTTAAGAGGATTTTTAACAAAAACCTTCACTTCTTTATGTGTTTCACGTTTACGCGCAATCGCGGCAAGCTGTCTTTCACTCGCCGACATCGGCTTACCTTTTCGGTAAGAACGCTTTTCTTTCGATGAGGAAGTTACTGCATTTTCGATCTGCGACATCTCTGCCTCCTCAAGGATCAAACTTGGATCGTTTGCAGAGAATACTACAGATATCTGAAATCAGCGACTTAACTTTACGCGAAGGTGTGAGCCATGTTGGCGCATGGTTCACCAGGATAGATGTAGATTGCGGATCAAATGACGATGCGACTTAGTATGAAGAATGCCAGTCCGTTCCTCCGTCCCAGCGCGACTGCCAGTGCTGAAGGTAGGTTTGTGCCACTTCCGGCACCTCATTAATAACCAGCACATTCTCGCTATTCCGCGATGCAGCAGAGCGAGTGTAGTTAAAGCTACCAGCCTCAACTGTATGATTATCAACAATAATGACTTTGTCATGCATGATGGCGTAGCGACCGTTGGTGCGCAGCGGAATTCCCGCGTTCACCACGATGTTCATCGCCGCCTGGCTGGCTTTGCTCCGGTTGCCCTTTTCATCAAGCACTATCTTCACATCCACACCACGACGTTTTGCCCTGACAAGCGCACTAACCACCTCCGGAGACGTAAATGAGTAGCCCATCAGCCGAATTTCCTGCTGTGCTGACTCAATCGTCTTAAGGACCAGCTGCAACGCGCTGCCTTCAGGTGAAAAGCCGACCTGAACGGAGGATGCCGCTGCTGCGGGCTGAATACAGCTCAGCGAAAGACATACCAGACCGGACACGGCCAGCTGGCGAAAGGTGAACTTACGCATTAAATAACCTCAGAAATACTGTTCGGATGTGTTAACCAGAAACGCCGGAGACGGGGAAAACTTGCTTTTACCCTTCTCCGGGGTTGGACAACTGAGCACGGCGAAGGCGTCAGTCTCTTTTAGCGGTATCAGTTGGCGGACGCCTGATTATTTTTTGGTATCACCGGCAGCATGACTGATGGCCTGCTGCAGGGCCTCCGCGCTGGTGTATCCCGGAATAACCGTCACGTTATCAGCACTGGCGCCGGCTGACGGGAGAACCACCAGGGCCGGGGTACCGCTGAAGCCCAGCTGCTGCGCAAGTGTGTTTATGCCATCCAGGGTCCCCTGAACATCTGGGGCTGTTTTCGCATCGAACTTCACGGCTTTTGCGGCCGCGCTGATATCAGCATCGGTCAGCTTACCCTCGTTGTGGGCGGTAGCGTAAATCGCGTTGTGATAGTTAAGGTAAGCATCGGCCCCCTTCTGCTTCCAGATCTGAAGCCCGGTTTTCGCCGCACTGAGCGACGTCGGCCAGCGCTGGCCAAATATCGGGAATTCCTTGAACACAAAGCGCACGTCCGGGTTAGCTTTTATTACCTTCTCCAGTTCCGGCGCCAGGCGGGCACAGTAGATGCACTGGTAATCAAAGAATTCAACGACCGTCACTTTCGCATCAGCAGGACCATATGATGGTGTGCCTTTATCGTTCAGCAGCGCTGCCTGATTCTGAACCACGGCGGCCGTCATCGCCTGCTGCTGCTTCTCCTGCTGTTGGGCCTGCAGCTTCTGGCTGACCTCAACCAGCACTTCCGGATGAGCCAGCAGGTAGTCTTTCGCGATTTCACCAATGCGGGCTTCCTGTTCCGGGGTAAAGGCAACGGCAGGTTTCTCTGCTGCCCCCGCCACGCCGGAGACCAGAAGGCCTGCGGCAAGCATGACTGAAAGGGTTTTATTCATGTTCATCCTGTGTTTTTCTCTTCTCGGTTGTTATCAGTTCGTTCCGTGCACGGGTGGCGACGCTTCTGACCGCCCTGCGCTGTCGTTTAGCGTGCTCCTGAGCCCTGCGCTCCACGGCATACGCCGCCTCCTCCGCACTCACCGCTGCGACCGGTTCACCGGCAAGGTTTTTACGCCACGCGCCCACCGTCATGGCGCCCAGATACGCATCCGAGCGGGTGACGGCGGCAAGGCAGCGTTTCAGCGTCTTCACGGAAATCTCCAGCCCGCGCCGGCGAATGTCATTGACCATTGCCTCCCGGATGTTGACCGCCAGGAGCTGCGGCTGGCCGTCCGTCACCAGGGCTGGCCAGCAACGCTTCAGGAGCGCGAGCGCGTCCGCAAGCGGCATGACCTTCCGGTACACCGGTTCCGGGGCAGGTTTGCGCCTGGCCGCCCGCATGGCCTCCCTCTCCTGGGCCTGTCGCTCAGCCCACTGCCGGGCTTTCTCTGCTTTTCTGGCGGCCTTCTCGTCCGCCTGCGCCTTTTTCGCGCTCTCATCCACCGCCTGCTTCCTGACCTTCAAGGCAGGCGTCGTGTTCACCACCACGGTCTTTTTACGCGTGACCCGGCCCGGACCCGCACCGTCCGGTTCACTGTTGCTTACGGCACGCTGACCTTCTGGCTCCGCTTTGCGGCGCAGCGTCAGCGTGGGGCGCCCCTGCTCTGTCATCCTGCCTCCGGATAAATCTGTTTCACGTATACTCCCCTGACTGACCCTATTCTGACACGGCAGATATCACATCACCATCAGTCCGATGACGGCAAGGTGCACCGCGTAGAACAGCGGGAAAAATTCGCGCGGCCAGAACCTCGGCACGCGGCAACAGGTCCGGCTCAGCACCGTCAGGGTAACGCCGGGTATTACCAGACCCGCGATGGCAAAGGCGGGGCTGTCCGCGGCATTCAGCGCGAGTATCGCCAGTGCCAGACACAGCGCCAGCCCCGTGCGCGTGGTGCGCCGGCCCGTCATACATACGCCGCAGGCCAGCATCAGCATCACTACCCCCGCCAGCCCGTAGCTTCCCGCCGAAAACGGCAGCCAGGCCAGAACCAGCATCAGGGAGAGCGGCCACGTGCGCGGCCCGTGCCGCTGCATCATCGCCAGTGCCTGTCCGCTGACCGCAAAGGCAAACAGAATATTGCCCAGGTCCGGGCGCAGCCCGGCCAGTATCCAGCCGCCCTGCGCCACCCCGGCCCATATCCAGAGCCGGTTCAGGGCGCGCTGCTGAATCTGCGGATGGCGGGCGAGGTTCATGGCCCAGACCAGGCCAAAGAGCGGAAACGCTCCCCGACCGGCAAGACGCAGCCAGTCATTATCCAGTCCGCACAGCATGCTGATGTGGTCGGCCACCATCAGCAGCAGCGCCACGGTTTTGATAAGGTCGGTCTGGCCCGGCGTCCACACAAGCAGACGCTGCAGCCAGCAGTCGGCCACCACCACAAGGGGGAAGAGCGGATGGTTTTCAGCGCGCATATCAGTCGCCTCCCAGGGTCTTTTCACGCTCAAGGTCTCGCACCGTTTCGCGCTCCATCTGCTGCAGGCGGTCCCGCTGCACGCTCTCGCGCACCACCTGAGACACCGCCTCATCCCGGCGGCGTTCTTCCGGCGCATCCGGCAGCGTGAGGGGAGATGCCGGCGTTTCTTTTATCCGATCCATATCCCGCACCACATCCCGGACGGCGACGTCAGCCCCTCCGGCCGGCCTGTCGCCGCTGCGGGCCATCTCGCGGACCGCCTCTTCGGCACGCTTATCCAGCTCCCGCTGCACCTCAGCCTCCCGGGCCTGCTGTGCCAGCACCTCCGGCGGCACCGTTTCTGCGGGCTGCGTACCGGTGGCATCGGGCAGGCCGTCGGCCCAGACCCGACCGCCGGTAATGGCGCCGGGGTTCCACGGTCGCGCCTCGCCTTCGAGCCGCACCACCACGCCGCTCTGCGGATTCTCCCTCGCGAGCCGCACGCCCTCTTCCATATCCCGCGCCAGCAGCGACTCGCCGTTACGGCTGGCCTGCAGACCCGCAAACGCCGCGTCCCCGCTGCCCATCACCCGGCCTTCACCAGCGAGCCCCTTAAGCTGCCCGTCTCCGGACGTCAGGGCGCTCAGCCAGACGCCCGCCTTCCTGCCGTTGCGGTCGAAGGCCGGGAGCGCCACGTGCAGCTGCGGGTATTTACGCCCCGGCGAGATATATTTCGCCATCGAGCCCTCGGGCTGCAGCCCGGCCTGGCGCAGCGCGGCGCGACCGGCAGGCACCTCACCCAGCGCTTTTGCCGTCGCCGTCAGGCGGGCGGCATTCGCGACGGCGCGGTCGCCGCGCGGCTCCAGAATGTCATGCGCCGTACTTTTCGCCTGCGATTTTTCCATCGCGGCCACCCACTTATCCCGGTTGTCGGTATAGACCTGCGCGTGCTGCTTCATGCGGCTCAGCGCCACGTAGGCTGACTCGAAGCTCACCATCCGCTTACGTCCGCCGTCCGTACCCTGCAGGGAGATGGAGAAGGGCTCGCTCGCACCCTGTGAGCCTTCAACGGTGACGGCATAGGCCAGGTCGATGTGCTGCTCTGCCTGCTCGGCTGACGGCGTGAGCGTACGGGTCTGTTTCCCGTCCGACAGCGTGACGCTGTCACCTTTTATCTCACTGACCGACCAGACGCTGTTGGCCACGAAGCCCCGCTCGTTGTCGCTTTTCGAAAAGCGCATCCGGTCGCCTTCCGACACGGTAATGGTGTCCTGACGGTAGAGCGTGACGCCCTCTGTCGCCGCCTGCGCGGGCGACAGGCTGCGGGTGTTGCCCTGCGCATCCTTCAGCATCACCAGGTGCGCCTCCCCGTCCAGCGCCTCAATGCTGTAATAGGTGCTGTCCAGCAGAACCAGGCTGTCGCGGGATGCCTCCCACGTTGCCATGCGCCGCAGCTCCCCGTCGCGGATATTGGCAGGCGTGAGAACCGGCAGCGTGACCTCTTTTTCGCCCACCTCGCCGGCACCCTGACGGGCGTCATGAATCATGGCGTTCACCTGGCGGCGGTCGGCGTTCAGGGCGGTGATAACGATGGTCTGCGCCTGCGCCTCTGACGTGCGCCCCGTGTAGTCCTTCACGATGGCCTCCAGCAGCGTCGCGGGCTGCCCGCCGGGCATCAGGTCGCCGGCCGCCACGGCTTTCGCAATGGCCTCCTCCCGTTCGCGGCTGAACTCCATGACGGAGCTGTCCGGCTGCCAGGCATCCGCCCTGCGCGGCACCTGTGCCGGCGCCACGCTCTCAATGGTCGTCAGGGCGCTGCCGATATCGCGGCTAATCAGGCTGTAGACGGCAGGTTTTAGTTCCGGCGTCTGGCGGACGATCTCCTGCATCACCGCCACGTCAATGGCGCTGCGCTTCTGCAGCAGGCGGAAGGGCTGGCCCGGGGCAATGGACTGCAGCTGGTCGGTATCCCCGCTGGAGACCGCGCGCCCCCCGCCCCCGGCAATCAGGCTGTACGCCTTCGCCATGTCGGCGTTACCGACCATTGAGCTTTCATCCACGAGAAACAGCACGTTGCTGAAGTCCGTTCGTTCGCCGCCGCGCAGCTGCTGCTGCGTGTCGTGAATAAAGGCCGCCAGCGTCTGCGTTTCAGGCACGCCCGCATCGCGCATCTCGCTCACCGCCCGGTGGGTGGGGGCCACGCCGATAACGCGCGGCTGCTCCCGTTCCGGCAGCGTGCCGATGGCCGACATGACTGCCCGGAACTGGGTGGTTTTACCCACCCCGGCGTAGCCCTGCACCAGGGTAAAGCGGTCGGGGGATTCAAGTATCATGCGCGTGGCGCTCCGCTGCCCGTCGGTCAGGCCCGCCAGCTGCGCGTCCGGAACCTTATCCATCAGCGGGGTGACGGCCTCCTTTCCCTCAAGGACGTGGCGGATAATGCTTTTTTCAGCGTTGTACGACTGGCGTGAGACCAGCAGCTGCAGGCCGTTTCCCGGCGATACCGGCACCGACAGCAGGTCGCCGCTGCGCACCTGACGGTCCGCTTCCTTTTCGATGGCCTGCAGGCTGAGGCTGTCCTGCTCAAATTCTTTCGCGGCGGCCATCAGTTGCGGCTTCGTGAACGCCAGGCCGTTCCCCTCCAGCACCGGAATGGCCAGATGGATAGCCTGCTGCTCCGGCGTGTGCAGACCGGCCTTCTGGTGCGCCAGGGCATCATCGAGCCTGTCATGCCCCGCCGCATCCTTAATCTGTTCGGACACGACGCTCCAGGCAGACTGACGCGACAGCTTCTCCGTCGTTTTCTGCGCCGTCTGCGCGGAATAGAGCCGCACCGCCCGGCCGCTGAGCGCCAGTTTGTTCAGCGTGGTGTTATCCAGCTCGCGCTGCGACAGCGAGGCAAAAACCGTGGCGCTGTCGCTCACCGAGCGGCCCGGCGACTCCACCCAGCCTTGAACCACCTTCGCGGCGGTAAACGGGCTGTCGCCGGCGGGCAGGACCACGTCCGCCTTACGCCCCGGCAGGCTGACGACGAGCCCCGCCTCCCCGAGCGCCTTAACGGTCACCGTATCGCCTCCCCTGAGCCGCGTCCCCTGCGCCTGACCCAGCACTGCCAGACGGTCGCCTTCGGCCACCTGCAGCGTGCCGGTGCGGTACAGCGACCAGCTGCTGTTGAGTTCAGACAGGCGGGTCACCCGCGTCTCACCCTGGGCGTTGCGCAGCGTCAGGCTGTTGTTGCGGCCCGTCACGCGGTCAATGACAAAGCGTTCCCGGCTGCGCTCTTCGGCATTCGAGCGCTCCATGACCATCCCCTCCCGGTAGTGGTCGCGCACCTGCTGATGGCGGCTGTCGAGCCAGACCGGCTCCAGCGTGGTGATACTGACCTCCCGCTCGCCCAGCACCTTTTCCGCCTTAAGCGCCTCGCGGACTACGCCTGCGAGCACCGCCTGCTCGCGCGGACCGGTGACCTGCGCCACGCTGTGTTCACCTGCGCGGACGCTTCGGGCAAAGTCAGCGGCCAGGCGGTCATACCGCTGCCGCCGGTCAGGCTCGCTGATAACCGAGACCTGCGTCTTCTCACCGCCCTGCCACGCGAGCGTGCTCACTCCCGCTTCCTTCATGACGGTGAGGGCGCTGCCGGTCCCGGTGCGCTGACCGCTGTCGGCAATCAGCAGCTGGACGTTATGGCGCAGCGCACCGTCGAGCAGCGTGAGCGTTTCTTTCAGGGTCAGCTTCTCCCCCAGGTCCACAATCAGCGTGCTGCCGGGCGTAAAGGCCATGCCCTCCGTCAGCCCCCGCCTGTCGGTGATATGCTCGCCGCTGAGGCGCTCATCCTGCATAAGGGCGCTGCGCGAACGCCTGTCGGCGGCGATAATCTGCACGTCACGCCCCTGTTGGGGTCGGTTCCGGCTGAGGGCGAAATGACACCCTAAGCGTTAGCTCTGTGTCGTTGCACGATGTCAGCGACGGTATTCTTGC
>NZ_JACASJ010000116.1:0-14432 GCF_013391025.1 Enterobacter sp. SECR19-1250
GCTCCGGATGAATATGATGATCTCATATCAGGAACTTGTTCGCACCTTCCCTAAAGGATTGGTCGTTTTCGGGCCTTCGTAACGAACACGATCGAGTTGGTCGAAATAAGCTTGCATATTGAGCTCCATAATCAGGGTATGCGGCGAGTCGTTGATACAGGAGTAATAGTGAATAGACATTTTGGGTTGCTCAATTACGTTATTTCACACTGCTATTGAGAGAATGCGCAACTGTGCGCTGGCTCGCAAAATAATGCGCAAGCAAACTATTTTTCGGCGCAGATTCCATAATCAAATGTAATTAAGACCTTACGTATTTTAAAATCCGATCGCGGTCATAAATTCAGAAATAAACCAAATATCGTAATGAGAAGATAAAAATCTGTAATTGCCAGCCCGCCTTTCCGCGTTAAAAATTTGCTGCGTCTAAGCAGTGAATGTTTCTTTTATCTCAGCAACACATACCCCTACAAAAGGCCTAATAATTATGAAGATAAAGAACCTGACCCTAACGCTCTGCACTACTCTCCTCCTAGCAAGCTTTGCAGGACATGCCAAAGAGGTCAAAATTGGCATGGCGATTGACGACCTGCGTCTGGAGCGCTGGCAAAAAGATCGCGATATTTTTGTTAAAAAAGCGGAATCACTTGGCGCAAGTGTGTTTGTGCAGTCTGCAAATGGCAACGAAGAAACGCAGATGTCGCAAATTGAGAATATGATTAACCGTGGCGTTGATGTACTGGTCATTATCCCTTATAACGGCCAGGTATTAAGTAACGTCGTGAAAGAAGCGAAGCAAGAAGGGATTAAAGTTCTGGCGTATGACCGCATGATTAATAATGCGGACATTGATTATTATATTTCGTTCGACAATGAAAAAGTGGGTGAACTGCAGGCAAAAAGCCTGGTCGATAAAGTGCCGCAGGGCAATTATTTCCTGATGGGCGGCTCACCGGTGGATAACAACGCCAAACTGTTCCGTGAAGGCCAGATGAAAGTCCTCAAGCCGTATATCGACAGCGGCAAGATTAAAGTGGTTGGCGATCAGTGGGCGGATGGCTGGTTGCCTGAAAACGCGCTAAAAATTATGGAAAACGCGCTAACCGCGAATAACAACAAAATTGATGCCGTCGTCGCCTCCAACGACGCCACCGCCGGGGGTGCCATTCAGGCGCTGAGCGCGCAGGGGCTGGCCGGGAAAGTGGCCATTTCAGGCCAGGATGCGGATCTCGCCGGTGTAAAACGCATCATTGCGGGCACCCAGACCATGACGGTATATAAGCCCATCACTGAACTGGCCAACACGGCTGCAGAGATCGCCGTAGAGCTGGGGAACGGTAAACAACCGAAAGCCGACGCGACGCTGAACAACGGTCTGAAAGATGTGCCGGCACGCCTGCTCACGCCAATTGAAGTCAATAAAGAGAACATTGACGCCACCGTTATCAAAGACGGTTTCCACAAGAAGAGTGAACTGTAATCCAGCGCAGCCCCTGCCCTGCGGGGGCGCATCGACTTGTACTGTTTTTACCTCGGGTCATGTGGAGCAGTTATGCCTTATTTACTTGAAATGAAGAGCATCACCAAGCGTTTTGGCGCGGTGAAAGCGGTCGATAACGTGAGCCTGCGGCTAAATCCTGGTGAAGTGGTTTCGCTCTGCGGCGAAAACGGTTCGGGTAAGTCGACGCTGATGAAAGTGTTGTGCGGGATCTATCCGCATGGCAGCTACGAAGGTGAAATTGTCTTTGCCGGCGAGGTCATTCAGGCCACCCACATTCGCGATACTGAACGTAAGGGTATCGCCATCATCCACCAGGAGCTGGCGCTGGTGAAGCATCTCACCGTGCTGGAGAACATTTTCCTCGGGGCCGAAATTTCGCGCCGCGGCGTGCTGGATTACGACACCATGACGCTACGCTGTGAAAAACTGCTGGCGCAGGTCAGTCTGGCCATTTCGCCGGATACCCGCGTGGGAGACCTGGGTCTGGGGCAGCAACAGCTGGTTGAAATCGCTAAGGCGCTGAACAAACAGGTCAGGCTGCTGATCCTCGACGAACCCACGGCCTCTCTCACCGAACAGGAAACGGCCGTCCTGCTGGATATCATCCGCGATCTGCAAAATCACGGTATCGCCTGCATCTACATTTCTCACAAACTCAACGAGGTCAAAGCCATTTCAGACACCATCTGCGTGATCCGCGATGGTCAACACATCGGCACACGCGAAGCCGAAGGCATGAGCGAGGATGACATCATCACCATGATGGTGGGCCGCGAACTGACGGCGCTCTACCCGAATGAGCCTCACACAACGGGTGATGAAGTGTTACGTGTGGAGAACCTGACCGCGTGGCACCCGGTAAATCGCCATATCAAACGCGTAAACAACATCTCCTTTTCCCTGCACCGGGGTGAAATTCTCGGTGTTGCCGGGCTCGTCGGCGCCGGACGTACTGAAGCCGTGCAGTGCCTGTTCGGCGTCTGGCCAGGGCGCTGGGAAGGCACGGTTTATATTGATGGGAAGCGAGTGACAATCGACAACTGCCAGCAGGCAATTGCCCACGGAATTGCCATGGTGCCGGAAGACCGCAAAAAAGACGGCATCGTGCCGGTGATGGCGGTGGGTAAAAACATCACGCTCGCGGCACTCGATCAGTTCTCCGGCGCGCTGAGCAGCCTTGATGATGCCGCAGAGCAGCAGTGCATTTTGCAATCTCTCGCCCGCCTCAAAGTGAAAACATCCTCACCGGAACTGGCCATTGGGCGCCTGAGCGGAGGCAACCAGCAAAAAGCCATTCTGGCGCGCTGTCTGCTCCTCAATCCACGCATCTTGATCCTGGATGAGCCGACGCGCGGCATTGATATCGGTGCGAAGTACGAAATCTACAAACTGATTAATCAGCTTGTACAGCAAGGGATCGCCGTCATTGTCATCTCCTCTGAATTACCCGAAGTGCTCGGCCTGAGCGACCGTGTGCTGGTCATGCACGAGGGCAAACTGAAAGCCAATCTGATTAACCAGAACCTGACGCAGGAGCAGGTGATGGAAGCCGCTTTAAGGAGCGAACGTCATGTCGAAAAGCAATCCGTCTGATATCAAAGTCGCTGTTCAGACACCCGGCGCATTCGCGGGGTTAAAAGCGCTGAACCTGCAGGTATTCGTGATGATCGCGGCCATTATCGCCATCATGCTGTTTTTTACCTGGATGACCGATGGCTCCTACCTGAGCGCGCGTAACGTCTCTAACCTGCTGCGCCAGACGGCCATCACCGGCATTCTGGCCGTGGGCATGGTCTTCGTCATTATTTCGGCGGAAATCGACCTGTCGGTGGGGTCGATGATGGGCCTGCTCGGCGGCGTCGCGGCCATTTTTGACGTCTGGCTCGGCTGGCCGCTGCCGCTGACCGTGGCGGTGACGCTGGTATTAGGTCTGGTGTTGGGTGCCTGGAACGGCTGGTGGGTTGCCTACCGGAAGGTCCCGTCGTTCATTGTTACTCTGGCTGGAATGCTGGCCTTCCGCGGCGTATTGATTGGCATCACCAACGGCACCACCGTCTCTCCCACCAGCGCCGCCATGTCGCAGATTGGTCAGAGCTACCTCTCCGACAGCGTGGGCTTTACTATCGGCGTGGTCGGGCTGCTGGCGTTCGTGGCCTGGCAGTGGCGTGGCCGTATGCGCCGTCAGTCGCTGGGGCTGGCTTCCTCCCCATCAACATCCGTGGTGGGACGTCAGGCACTGACTGCGGTGATCGTGCTCGGCGCGATTTGGCTCCTGAATGACTATCGCGGCGTCCCTACGCCAGTTCTCCTGCTGGCCCTCCTGCTGCTGGGCGGCATGTTTATGGCCACGCGCACCGCGTTTGGCCGCCGTATTTACGCCATCGGCGGTAACCTTGAGGCCGCCCGTCTGTCAGGCATTAACGTAGAGCGCACCAAACTGGCGGTCTTTGCCATTAACGGCCTGATGGTTGCCATCGCCGGGTTGATCCTCAGCTCGCGTCTCGGGGCGGGTTCCCCGTCTGCCGGAAACATTGCCGAGCTGGATGCTATCGCCGCCTGCGTCATTGGCAGTACCAGCCTCGCAGGCGGTGTCGGCAGCGTGGCGGGCGCGGTGATGGGGGCATTTATCATGGCTTCGTTGGATAACGGGATGAGTATGATGGACGTCCCGACGTTTTGGCAGTATATCGTCAAGGGGGCCATTCTTTTGCTGGCAGTCTGGATGGACTCTGCCACCAAGCGGCGTACCTGATAACCGTATTGTGACTTATTTGGGAAGCGAGCCATGTTTGAAAAGCGTCACCGCATTACGTTGTTATTCAATGCCAACAAAGCTTACGACCGACAGGTTGTAGAGGGCGTTGGTGAATATTTGCAGGCGTCGCAATCTGAGTGGGATATCTTTATCGAAGAGGATTTCCGCACCCGACTCGAGAACATCAAAGACTGGCTGGGCGATGGCGTCATCGCTGACTATGACGACCCTGTCATTGAGCAGTTACTGACTGACGTCGACGTCCCGATTGTGGGCGTCGGCGGCTCTTACCATTCGCCCGAGCACTATCCTCCCGTCCACTATATCGCCACCGATAACCATGCGCTGGTCGAAAGCGCGTTTCTGCATTTAAAGGAGAAAGGCGTCCATCGCTTTGCGTTCTATGGTTTACCAGCCTCCAGCGGCAAGCGCTGGGCCGTTGAGCGCGAACACGCCTTTTGTCAGCTTGTCGCCCAGGAGAAGTACCGCGGCGTGGTCTATCAGGGGCTGGAAACCGCACCGGAAAACTGGCAGCACGCGCAAAACCGTCTGGCTGACTGGCTGCAGACGCTGCCGCCGCAAACCGGCATTATTGCCGTGACGGACGCCCGTGCGCGCCATGTATTGCAGGTCTGCGAACATTTGCATATTCCGGTGCCGGAGAAGCTGTGCGTGATTGGCATCGATAACGAAGAGCTCACCCGCTACCTTTCTCGCGTGGCCCTTTCCTCAGTGGCGCAGGGCACCCGACAGATGGGGTATCAGGCCGCAAAATTACTGCATCGTCTGCTGGATAACGAATCCCTGCCGCTTCAGCGCCTGCTGGTTCCCCCGGTCCGCGTGGTAGAACGTCGCTCAACGGATTACCGCTCCTTAAACGACCCGGCAGTCATTCAGGCGATGCACTTTATCCGCAACCACGCCTGCAAAGGTATCAAGGTCGATCAGGTGCTGGATTCCGTGGGTATTTCCCGTTCAAATCTGGAGAAGCGTTTTAAAGAGGAAGTGGGCGAAACCATTCATGCGGTCATTCACGCAGAGAAGCTGGAGAAAGCACGCAGTTTGCTCATCTCCACGTCGCTGTCGATCAACGAAATCTCGCAGATGTGCGGCTATCCGTCGCTGCAGTATTTTTATTCGGTGTTCCGTAAAGAGTATGACAACACACCGAAAGAGTATCGGGAACGCCACAGCGAAGTCATGATGTAGAAAAGAAAACGCCTTCCAGTGGAAGGCGTAATTGGGATTACATATGGGCGGCGATAAGTCGCTGGTTATCCTGGTACATCGCAAACAGATAGTTGTTATAGCGCTGACCCTGGGTGGAATAACCTTTCAGCTTGTGGATCATCGTACTGGCCGTTACTTCCTGATCCGCTTTACGCAGCTGTGCGCGTGACTTACGGAACGACGAGTAGGCCGGATGGGTGTTCAGGTTTACCACATAGGCATTTACTGAGTCTTTCACCGATTCAAACTGCGAGTAGCCCTTCACCTTGCCCGGCGCATTTTTACAACGCCCCTTCACACACTTCATGCCGAAGAGGTTGTTGTTGTTGCGTGCCAGCTTCGAGGTGCCCCAGCCACTTTCGGCTGCAGCCATTGTCGCAACCATGCTGCCCGGGATGATGTCGACACGCTCAAGGAGCGAGTTCCACGGCACACGACGGGTGTTACCGTTCCAGCTTACCTTGTAGCGCTTTGCGATATCTTTCAGGCGCGCGCGCTCGGACGGCGTCCAGCGGCTATCGTACTGTTTGGCGATCAACCAGTTACGATCTGCCGTAATCGCGGCGTTTTGACTTGTGATGTAAGGCATTACTGTCCGGAGAAACGCTTTTTTCCTTGGTGCTCCGGAAGGGTATTTTCGCAAATCAGGAAGTGAACTACTCTTTGCACTATTGCGAGAATACTCTTGTTTACTGCTAACCTTACTGCTTGTCGTCTTTATTACGTGGGCTTTCTTACTCGTTGTATCCGTGTGCGTCTTTGCAAGCACCCCACCCGAAAATGTCGCGGTGAGTAACATGAGTATCGCGGCCCCATATCGTCGAATGGGAGTCGATATCATTAGGTCTCCTGGTCGGATATGAACATTCCAACACCTTATTTTTTTCACAAATTTGAGAGCGGAATCTCAAATCCTATCAAAAATAGACTTCAAGAGCACGTGTAGAAATAGTCCAATTCCGAAACTATGTCACCTGAAACGTGCTCACTTAAGCATCAATTCTGAAAATTTGTGTGCGATCTCGCAGATAACTGCCTAATTTTGCGCAGGATCACTCATCCTCTCGCGTCATCCTTGTAGAAAGCGCCGGGGGATGAGTTTTTACGCCTCACCTGATGGCACACTGGTCAAAAATGCCGCGACAGGAAGATGGAATGAAACGCACCGCCGTAGCTTTTCTGATGTTACCCGCACTGGCACACGCTGACTGGTCATCGCCGGGATTTAACGCGTTCAGCGCCGAAGGCACCGGAATGTTCACCAGCCAGGCAAAGCTTGCGAAGGGTACGCGTCCTTTGACAGTGAGTTTTGACAACACGTGCTGGCAGCCAACAGAAGCGATAAAACTCAACGAGATGCTGTCACTCAAACCGTGTGACGGCACGCCGCCGCAGTGGCGTCTGTTCCGCGACGGAGAGTACCAGATGCGTGTCGATACCCGTTCCGGCACGCCAACCCTGATGCTGACCATCAAGAGCGCAGCAGAACAACCGGTGGCAAACGTTATCCGCCAGTGCCCAAAATGGGATGGAAAACCCCTGACGCTGGAGGTGGGAAACACCTTCCCGGAAGGCTCCGTGGTGCGAGATTTCTACAGCAAACAAACCGCGACGGTGCAGCAGGGAAAAATTACCCTTCAGCCTGCCGCCAACAGCAACGGCCTGCTGCTGCTTGAGCGCGCCGAAACCGACAAACCCGCGCCGTTTAGCTGGCAAAACGCTACGGTCTATTTCGTGCTGACCGACCGCTTCGTGAATGGTGACCCCACGAATGACAATAGCTATGGCCGCCACAAAGACAGCATGCAGGAGATTGGCACTTTCCACGGCGGCGATCTGAAAGGGCTTGCGAGCAAGCTTGATTATCTGCAGCAACTGGGGGTAAACGCGCTCTGGATAAGCTCCCCGCTTGAGCAGATCCACGGCTGGGTCGGCGGTGGCACCAAAGGGGATTTCCCCCACTACGCCTACCATGGTTACTACACGCAGGACTGGACCAGGCTTGATGCCAACATGGGCACCGAAGATGATTTACGTCATCTCGTCGATGAAGCGCACAAGCGCGGCATCCGCATTCTGTTCGATATCGTCATGAACCATGTGGGCTACGCAACGCTTGCCGACATGCAGGAGTACCAGTTTGGCGCGCTCTATCTGCAGGGTGATGAGCTGAAGAAGACGCTGGGTGAACGCTGGACCGACTGGAAGCCGGGCACGGGACAAAGCTGGCACAGCTTTAATGATTACATTAACTTCAGCGATAAAGCCGCATGGGAAAAATGGTGGGGTAAAAAATGGATCCGCACCGATATTGGCGATTACGACAACCCAGGCTTTGATGACCTGACCATGTCGCTGGCGTTTTTACCCGACCTGAAAACGGAATCCACCACGCCGTCCGGTTTGCCAAACTTTTATCAGCACAAGCCCGATACCCAGGCAAAAGCTATCCCGGGATACACCCCGCGCGATTACCTGACCCACTGGCTCAGCCAGTGGGTACGCGAGTATGGCATTGACGGTTTCCGTGTTGATACGGCAAAACACGTGGAACTGTCGGCCTGGCAGCAGTTGAAGGACCAGGCAAGCCAGGCGCTGGCGGCCTGGAAAGGTGCTCACCCGGACAAAAAGCTCGACAATGCGCCGTTCTGGATGACGGGTGAATCCTGGGGCCACGGAGTCATGCAGAGCGATTATTACCGCCACGGCTTCGATGCGATGATTAACTTCGATTATCAGGAGCAGGCGGCAAAAGCGGTGAACTGTCTGGCCGATATCGATCTAACGTGGCAGCAGATGGCGGAAAAACTGCAAAGCTTTAACGTTCTGAGTTATCTCTCTTCGCATGACACCCGCCTGTTCCGCGAAGGGGGCCAGCGCGCGGCAGAACTGCTGCTGTTAGCGCCAGGCAGCGTACAAATCTATTATGGGGATGAATCAGAGCGTCCGTTCGGGCCGACGGGTTCCGACCCTCTGCAGGGAACACGCTCGGATATGAACTGGCAGGATGTGACGGGCAAACAGGCGTTAACCGTCGCCCACTGGCAAACGCTGGGCCAGTTCCGCGCCCGCCATCCGGCGATAGGTGAAGGCAAGCAAACCACGCTTTCGCTGAAAGAGGGGTATGGATTCGTACGTGAACATGATGGCGATAAGGTCATGGTCGTCTGGGCGGGGAACCAATAGCCCCCTCATCGCGGTTTTCTCCCTCTCCCACCGGGAGAGGGCCGGGGTGAGGGGCACTCACCAGAACTATTCACTACAAAAATCCACACCCGCCACATAAAACCACAAATCCGACCACACCAGCCGATTTGCACCCGCACGGTGCTAGCGTTATGGTTACCCACTTTCAAAACAAGCTCGACAGATCACCTGCTATGACGTTTTCACTTTTCGGCGACAAATTTACCCGCCATTCAGGCATTACCCGCCTGATGGAGGACCTCAACGACGGGCTGCGCACACCGGGCGCCATCATGCTCGGCGGCGGAAACCCGGCTCAAATCCCGGAGATGAATACCTATTTCCAGACGCTGCTCGCTCAGATGCTGGAAAACGGCAAAGCAACCGATGCGCTTTGCAATTACGACGGCCCTCAGGGTAAAACCGAACTGCTGAAACTCCTCGCCGACATGCTGCGTGAAGAGCTGGGTTGGGATATCGAACCGCAGAATATTGCACTGACAAACGGCAGTCAGAGCGCGTTTTTCTACTTGTTTAACCTTTTCGCAGGACGTCGCGCCGACGGCACCACCAAAAAAGTATTGTTCCCGCTGGCACCGGAGTATATCGGCTACGCCGATTCCGGTCTGGAAGAGGATCTGTTCGTCTCCGCGCGCCCGAATATTGAGCTGCTGCCGGAAGGTCAGTTCAAATACCACGTCGATTTTGAACATCTGCACATTGGTGAAGAGACGGGCATGATCTGCGTATCACGTCCAACCAACCCAACGGGCAACGTCATCACCGACGACGAACTGATGAAACTGGATGCGCTGGCAAATCAGCATGGCATCCCGCTGGTGATCGATAACGCCTATGGCGTGCCGTTCCCGGGTATTATCTTCAGCGAAGCACGGCCGCTGTGGAACCCGAACATCGTCCTGTGTATGAGCCTCTCCAAGCTCGGCCTGCCGGGCAGCCGCTGCGGGATCATCATCGCCAATGAAAAAATCATCACCGCCATTACCAACATGAACGGCATTATCAGCCTTTCTCCTGGCGGTATTGGCCCGGCGATGATGTGCGAAATGATTAAACGCAACGATCTGCTGCGTCTGTCTAATGACGTGATTAAGCCGTTCTACTATCAGCGTGTTCAGGAAACAATTGCCATACTTCGCCGCTATTTACCGGAAGAACGCTGCCTGATCCACAAACCTGAAGGGGCAATTTTCCTGTGGCTGTGGTTTAAAGATCTGCCGATCACCACCGAGCTGCTTTATCAGCGCCTGAAGAAGCGAGGCGTATTGATGGTGCCGGGAGATTACTTCTTCCCGGGGCTGGACAAGCCGTGGCCGCATACGCATCAATGTATGCGCATGAACTACGTGCCCGATCCGGAAAAAATCGAAGCCGGGGTAAAAATTCTCGCCGAAGAGATCGAATTCGCCTGGCGCGAAGACGCCCAGTAAGAACCTACGCCAGATGACGCAACCGCTCGGTGCGTAATCTGGCGGGATCGACACAGCTCAGCGCGTGGGTCGGGCAGGCTTCCACACAGGCCGGTCCGTCCGCGCGGTGCGCGCATAAATCGCATTTCAGCGCCTGAAGCGTATCTCCTGCCCACTGCACCTGCATCGCCCCAAACGGGCACGCCACCATACAGCGTTTACACCCAATACACCGCGCCTGCTCAACCTGCCAGGCTCCCTCGCCACGGCGAATCGCCTGCGTTGGGCAGACATTCGCGCAAGGGGCATCTTCACACTGATGGCAACCCACCGCCGTGGTGAAAGCGTCCCCTTTGACTACCCGAATGCGGGGCGTAAAGGCGTCTGTTGAGATGGCGTCCTGATGCGACACGACACACGCCACTTCGCAGGTGCGAAAGCCGATGCATTTTGCCGAATCCGCCATGATGAACCGGTTCATCTGTTATCCCTCGCGCACGTTAAAACCCAGCTCTCTGGAGATCGCGTCCGCCGTTTCACGCAGAGGTGTAAGCAGATTTTTTTCGCCAATCTGCTTCATGCGGGAGGTCGACAGCGAAATTGAGATCGCATACGGCACGCGGCCATGAATATCAAACACCGGCACCGCGATACAGGAGACCCCCAGCTCGTTCTCTTCTTTGTCCATCGCCATGCTGTGCTCGCGGATTTCCGCCAGCTCGTCATACATCGCGCTCAGTTCAGTGATGGTATTGCGGGTCAGCGGCTGGATCTGATCCCGGTGGCTTTCCCAGTAGCTCGCCACATAGTCCTGGTGACCGAATGCCATGTAGATCTTGCCCATTGCCGAGCAGTAAAGCGGCATATGCTGGCCGATATAGGCGCGCGTGCGCAGCATACCGGTGGTCGGCTCAAGCTTATAAATCAGGATCGCGTGATCGTCTTCGCGGCTGGAGAAGTTCACCGTCTCGCCGGTGGCGATATTCAGCGACTCAAGATGCGGAGCAGCCACGTGGATGATATTCAGCGACGACAGCGCCTTTTGCCCGACGGCGATAAATTTGGTGGTCAGACGATAGCTGCCCGCCGCCGGTGCCGGGGTGACGTACCCGCACGACTGCAATCCCTGCAGTAACCGGTGCACGGTGCTCTTATTCAGCCCGGCCAGTTCCGATAAATGGGCCAGAGGACAGCCGTTCGGATAGTTACTGAGGATCTCAATCAGCATCAGACCGCGAAACAAGCTCTGGCTACCTGCTGGCCTCTCTTTTTCTTGCGTCATGTCGCTCTCTTTCATGCTCATCCCATGGCTCCTTTTTATCGCGCCCTGATGGTAGCGCAAAGTGTGGTTCAGTTCACGATCTCAACAGAAAAAACACAACCAGTTGATTTTAATCGATTTTGAAAATCATGAATGTCGTTGATCTGGCAAAATTTGATCGCTATATTTGAAATCAGATTTCGCATAGTGAAATTTAGCGATAAAAAAGCACTCGCACTTGCCCCTACGAAGAACAGGAGAACAGGGATGAAAGTGACATTCGAAGAGTTGAAAGCAGCGTTCAATCGGGTTCTGCTCGATCGCGGTGTAAAAGCAGAAACGGCGGATGCCTGCGCGGAGATGTTTGCCCGCACCACGGAATCTGGCGTCTATTCCCACGGCGTGAACCGCTTCCCGCGTTTTATTCAGCAACTGGACGCGGGCGACATCATTCCTGATGCCCAGCCAAAACGGGTGACCACATTAGGGGCCATCGAACAGTGGGATGCCCAACGCGCCATCGGTAACCTGACGGCGAAAAAAATGATGGATCGCGCCACCGAACTGGCCTCCGATCACGGTATCGGTCTGGTTGCGCTGCGTAACGCTAACCACTGGATGCGCGGAGGGAGCTATGGCTGGCAAGCCGCAGAGAAGGGCTACATCGGGATCTGCTGGACCAACTCCATTGCGGTGATGCCCGCGTGGGGGTCAAAAGAATGTTGCATCGGCACCAACCCACTTATCGTGGCGATCCCCTCCTCCCCAATTACCATGGTCGATATGTCGATGTCGATGTTCTCCTACGGCATGCTGGAAGTGAACCGACTGGCCGGACGCACGTTACCGGTCGACGGTGGATTCGACGACGAGGGCAATCTGACCAAAGAGCCTGGCGTGATTGAGAAAAATCGCCGTATTCTGCCTATGGGCTACTGGAAAGGTTCCGGCTTATCGATTGTGCTCGACATGATCGCCACCCTGCTCTCTAACGGCTCCTCCGTGGCGGAAGTTACCCAGGACAACAGCGACGAGTATGGCGTGTCGCAGATCTTTATCGCCATCGAGGTCGACCGCCTGATCGACGGCCCAACCCGCGATGCCAAACTGCAGCGTATTATGGACTTCATCACCACCGCCGAGCGGGCAGACGAAAACGTCGCTGTCCGTCTGCCGGGGCATGAATTTACGCGACTGCTTGAAGAGAACCGCCGCAACGGCATCACCATTGACGACAGCGTGTGGGCGAAAATCCAGGCGCTGTAAGGAGTGGGCCATGATATTCGGACATATTTCACAGCCAAATCCGTGTCGCCTGCCGCGGGCGATTGAAAAAGCGTTAGATTTTCTGCGTACCACGGATTTCAGCATGCTAAAGCCGGGTGTCGTTGAAATTGAGGGACACAACATCTTTGCCCAGGTGCTTGATCTCACCACCCGGGAACAGCACGAAAATCGCCCGGAAGTGCATCGCCGCTATCTTGATATTCAATTTCTGGCGTGGGGTGAAGAAAAAATCGGTATTGCTATCGATACCGGCAATAACAACATCAGCGAATCATTACTGGAACAACGGGATATTATTTTTTATCACAACAGTGAAAATGAATCGTTTATCGAAATGATACCCGGCAGTTACGCCATATTTTTCCCGCAGGATGTACACCGTCCTGCCTGTATTAAAAACAAGGAAACCGCAATTCGCAAAATTGTGGTGAAAGTGGCAATCAGCGAATTAGATTAATTTTCTGATATACCCTAAATAATTCGAGTTGCAGGAAGGCGGCAAGAGAGTGAATCTCCAGGAGCTTACATAAGTAGGTGACTGGGGTGAACGAGCGCAGCCAACGCACATGCAACTTGAAGTATGACGGGTATAAATACAGGAACGCGAAATGACCAACACCGGTTTTATTATTGGTGCGTACCCCTGCGCACCCTCGTTTCACCAGAAAGGGGAACAAGAAGAACAAACCTTCTGGCGGGAACTTTCTGACACGCCACACATTCGCGGGCTGGAACAACCCTGCCTTGAACATCTCCATCCTTATGGGGATGAATGGCTGTTCCGCCATACGCCTGGAGACTGGCAAATCGTCGTCACGGCAGTGATGGAAACCATGCGTCGCCGTGGCACCAATGGCGCATTTGGGCTGGCGTCTGCTGACGAAGATCAGCGTAAAGCCAGCGTAGAATTTTACCGCCATCTGTGCCAGAAGATTGCTGCCGTTAACGCCCGTTTTCCCGGGAAAGTCATTGCCCTGGAAATGCAGGCCGCACCGCAGGCGGGCAATGCTTCAGTCGAGCAGGCTATCGAGGCGTTCGCCCGTTCCATTCGTGAAATCGCGGGCTGGGACTGGTCCTGCGATCTGGTGCTTGAACACTGCGATGCCATGACCGGTCCCGCACCGCGTAAGGGATTTTTACCCTTAGAGCAGGTGCTGGAGGTGATAAAAGAGACAGATATCAGCATCTGTATTAACTGGGCGCGCTCAGCCATTGAAGGGCGCAACACCACGCTTCCGGTTGAGCACGTTCAGACCGCCCTTCAGGCCGGAAAACTGGCCGCGTTGATGTTCTCCGGCACCACCATCTGCGGAGAGTATGGTGAATGGCAGGATCTGCACGCACCGTTTTCATCGTACTGTGCCGACAGTTTGCTGACCACTGAACATGCAAAAGCACTCTTTACTGCGGCGAGCGCCGCAACATTGAAATTTTCCGGTATTAAATTACTGGAAATAAATGCTAATGCTGATATCAGCCATCGCATCGCTATTTTGCGAGACGGCATTAGCCAAATGAAAAAAGCAACGCAATAACAATAAAAAAATCTTATTCCGGTTACCTACACTGAGATATTAAATATGAATACGTCTACTCAAGCTCTACATGCGGACATTCCGCGCCAGCGCTGGCTAAGAATTATTCCCCCGATTCTTATCGCCTGCATTATTTCTTATATGGACCGTGTGAATATTGCTTTTGCCATGCCCGGCGGTATGGATGAAGAGTTAGGGAAGGTGCGAATAAGCAGGTCATTTCTTCCCAAGCTGACTCGCTGATTAA
>NZ_JACASJ010000117.1:0-14084 GCF_013391025.1 Enterobacter sp. SECR19-1250
GTACAGTAATATGGTCATGGCGGCATGACCATATTACTGGGGATCCCTCAGCCCGGCCGGGAGAGGGAATTTACTCTCAGGAGGCGACCGCCTCGCCTTCCCCCAGATCCAGCTGTCGGTTGGACGGCTGCACGAAGTACGTTTTATCTTCCCAGCGTAAGCAGGTTAAATCCCCGCCCCAGCAACAACCGGTATCTAGACCGTAGATCCCTTCCGGCGTGCCTTTCCCTTCTAGCGCGGCCCAGTGGCCAAACACCACGCTGTACTCACTGGTGACCGGCCCGGGAATCGCAAACCACGGTTTAAGTGGTGCAGGTGCGCTTTCCGGCGTCTCTTTTGAGTACATATCCAGTTGCCCGTTCGGGAAGCAGAAACGCATCCGTGTGAGCGCGTTCGTGATAAAACGCAGGCGCGCCAGGCCGCTCAGATCTTCACTCCAGTGATTTGGCATGTCGCCGTACATGGCATCAAGGAAGAAGGGATAGGAATCGCTCGCCAGCACGGCTTCTACGTCACGCGCGCAGGTTTTGGCCGTCTCAAGATCCCACTGTGGGGTGATCCCGGCGTGTGCCATGACCAGTTTTTTCTCTTCATCGATCTGCAACAGGGGCTGACGACGCAGCCAGTTGATCAGTTCGTCGGCGTCTGGCGCCTCCAGCAGCGGGGTGAGACGATCTTTCGGCTTATTGCGGCTGATGCCGGCAAAGACGGCGAGCAGATGCAAATCATGGTTGCCTAGCACCATGCGAACGCTGTCGCCCAGCGATTTTACGAAGCGTAAAACCTCCAGGGAGCCTGGCCCACGCGCCACTAAATCGCCCGTTAGCCAGAGAATATCCCGTCCTGGCGTAAAGTCGACCTGTTTTAATAATGCGATCAGTTCATCGTAGCAACCGTGAACGTCGCCAATCAGATATGTAGACATTAGATTAATGAATGAGTGTTGTAACGGCGAGACGGAACACAGGAATAGCAACGCGGAACACATTGCCATCGACGTCGACCATTTCATAATGGCCTTGCATGGTACCCAGCGGCGTTTCGATCACTGCACCGCTGGTGTACTGATACTCTTCGCCAGGGGCGATGTGGGGCTGTTCACCAACCACACCTTCACCCTGAACTTCGATTTCACGGCCATTGCCGTTAGTGATAAGCCAGTAACGCCCGAGCAGTTGCACAGGCATCCGCCCCAGGTTGCGAATGGTCACGGTGTAGGCGAAAACAAAACGTTCTTCATCGGGTGAGGACTGCGACTCAACGTAAACGCTTTGTACCTGGACACAGACGCGGGGCGAATCAATCATGGCTTAACTCTCCTTCGGCGGCGCATTTTCGCTAATGTAATTAGCCAGTTTACAGTACTGCTCAACAGAGATGTTTTCTGCTCGCATAGCCGGGTCAATGCCCAGCTCGGCCAGCACGTCAACGGTGAACAGATTGCCGAGGCTATTACGGATCGTTTTACGGCGCTGGTTAAAGGCTTCTGTGGTGATGCGGCTCAGTACGCGCAGGTCTTTGACCGGGTATGGCATCGTTTTATGCGGCACAAGGCGCACAACCGCAGAGTCGACTTTTGGCGGCGGCGTGAAGGCAGACGGCGGCACTTCGAGTACCGGGATCACATTGCAGAAATATTGTGCCATCACGCTTAAACGACCATACGCTTTACTGTTCGGCCCTGCAACCAGACGGTTTACCACCTCTTTTTGCAACATGAAGTGCATGTCGGCAATGGCATCAGTATAGCTAAAGAGGTGGAACATCAGCGGCGTGGAGATGTTATAGGGCAGGTTACCGAATACGCGCAGCGGCTGACCCATTTTTTCCGACAGCTCGCCAAAATTCATGGTCATGGCATCTTGCTGATAAATCGTCAGCTTCGGCCCAAGGAACGGGTGCGTTTGCAGACGAGCAGCGAGATCGCGGTCGAGTTCGATAACGGTCAGTTCGTCCAGACGTTCGCCGACGGGTTCAGTCAGTGCTGCCAGACCGGGGCCGATTTCAACCATCGCCTGGCCTTTTTGCGGATTAATGGCCGAGACAATACTGTCGATCACGAACTGATCGTTGAGGAAGTTTTGCCCGAAGCGTTTACGGGCTAAGTGGCCCTGATGGACTCGATTAGTCATTGAGTATTAACAATCATTTTGATGGCGAGATTAAGCGCCGTAATAAAACTGCCGACATCCGCTTTTCCCTGGCCTGCCAGATCCAGCGCAGTACCGTGGTCAACGGACGTTCGAATAAAAGGTAAACCGAGGGTGATATTCACACCGCGGCCAAAGCCCTGGTATTTTAGCACGGGCAGGCCCTGATCGTGGTACATCGCGAGCACGGCATCGGCATTATCCAGGTATTTGGGCTGGAAAAGGGTATCGGCAGGCAATGGCCCGCTCAGGTTCATCCCTTTCGCCCGCATTTCATTCAGCACCGGAATGATGGTGTCGATCTCTTCAGTCCCCATATGCCCGCCTTCCCCGGCGTGTGGGTTCAGGCCACAGACCAGAACGTGCGGCTGTTTAATACCGAATTTGGTCTGCAGATCGTGATGCAGTATCCCGATGATCTTCCGCAGCAGTTCAGGGGTGATGGCGTCAGGAATGGCCTTAATCGGCAGATGGGTTGTTACCAGAGCCACCCGCATCGCTTCCGTCGCCAGCATCATCACCACTTTCGGGCTGTGCGATCGCTCTTCAAAAAACTCGGTATGTCCGGTGAACGGAATGCCAGCTTCGTTAATCACCCCTTTGTGGACAGGGCCTGTAATCAGGGCAGCAAATTCCCCCTTTATGCAACCATCGCAGGCGCGCGCCAGGGTTTCGACAACATAGTGGCCGTTTTCAGTGCTGAGCTGACCCGGAATAACAGGAGTACGAAGATGGACGGGAAGAAGCGTGAGCGTTTCGGCTTGCTGCGGTGCAGGCTGCTGGCCTTCAACGTAGGGGATAAGCGTTAAAGGCAGACCGAGCAGTGAAGCCCGGTCTTGTAACAGTGTTGCATCAGCACAGACGACCAGTTCCACCGGCCAGCTACGTTGGGCAAGCTGGACCACGAGGTCAGGCCCAATCCCGGCGGGTTCGCCGGGGGTGATCACAACACGATGCTGTTTCATTAGTTGCTCAGAACTTTCACGTAAGCGCTGGCGCGTTGTTCCTGCATCCAGGTTGCCGCTTCTTCAGAGAACTTACGGTTGAACAGCATACGATAGGCTCTGTCTTTCTGCGCTGCGTCGGTTTTATCAACGTTGCGGGTATCCAGCAGTTCGATCAGATGCCAGCCAAAGGAGGAATGTACCGGCGCACTCATCTGGCCTTTGTTCAGCTTCATCAGCGCATCGCGGAATGCCGGATCGTAGATATCAGCAGCCGCCCAGCCCAGGTCGCCGCCCTGGTTAGCAGAGCCAGGATCCTGAGAGAACTCTTTTGCGGCATTCGCAAACGACGTTTTTCCGCTCTTAATGTCCGCAGCAATCTGTTGCAGCTTCGCACGCGCCTGATCGTCTGTCATGATCGGTGACGGTTTCAGCAGAATGTGGCGAGCATGAACTTCGGTGACGGAGATGTTCTGGCTCTGACCACGCAGGTCGTTGACTTTCAGGATGTGGAAGCCAACACCTGAACGGATTGGACCCACGATGTCGCCTTTTTTCGCCGTGCTCAGCGCCTGGGCAAAGATGGATGGCAGTTCCTGAATACGTCCCCAGCCCATCTGGCCGCCTTTCAGCGCCTGTTGGTCTGCAGAGTAGGTAATGGCCAGCTTGCCAAAGTCACTGCCGTTACGTGCCTGCTCAACGATAGCGCGCGCCTGGCTTTCCGCTTCAGCGGCCTGGTCAGACGTTGGGTTCTCTGGCAGCGGGATCAGAATGTGGCTCAGGTTCAGCTCGGTGCTGGCATCGTTCTGGTTGCCCACCTGTTTTGCCAGCGCGTCGACTTCCTGCGGCAGGATGGTGACGCGGCGACGAACTTCATTGTTACGCACTTCTGAGATCAGCATCTCTTTACGGATCTGATTACGGTAGGTTGAATAGCTGATGCCATCATAGGCCAGACGACTACGCATCTGATCCAGGGTCATATTGTTCTGCTTAGCGATGTTAGCGATCGCCTGATCGAGCTGCTCGTCAGTGATCTTCACGCCCATTTTCTGACCCATTTGCAGGACAATCTGATCCATGATCAGACGTTCCAGGATCTGATGGCGCAGCGTTGCGTCATCCGGAAGTTGCTGACCAGCCTGGCCCGAATTGAGCTTCACAGATTTCATCAAACCGTCAACGTCACTTTCGAGCACGACACCGTTGTTAACCACAGCGGCGACCTTATCAACAACCTGGGGGGCCGCGAAGCTGGTATTCGCAACCATAGCGACACCGAGCAGCAGCGTTTTCCAGTTCTTCATACTTTTTCCATTTCAATTAACCGCAAAGCGGATTACGTTGCAAAACAAGCACATTACAAGGAACTGCGGTACGGCAGAATGTTCGAGCGCAGCATCTGCTGCGTGCCCAGGCCGTAGTTGGAGCTCAGGCCGCGCAATTCGACATTAAAGCCAATCACGTTATCGTATTTGCTCTGATTGTTTTGAGTATCCCAGCCGTTAAGCTTGCGTTCGTAGCCGACACGCAGCGCATAACAGCAGGAGTTATATTGCAGACCAACCATCTGGTCAGCAGGCTTGTTGGCGTTAGTGTCAAAGTAGTAAGCGCCCACAATTGACCAGCGGTCAGCGATTGGCCAACTGGCTGCACCACCCACCTGCGAAATCCCGTCTTTGTACTGTTCTCGGGTGGCATAGTTCGGCAGAGTTACCTGAATATATTCCGGGCTGGCGTAACGATAGGTCAACTGCACCATACGATCTTCATCGCGACGGTACTCGACGGCTGCACTGCTGGTCGCAATATTGTCGAGACGCGTGTCGTACTGCAGACCCCCGCGTAAGCCCCAGCGATCGGTCATGCGCCAGTAGGTATCGCCCGCCCACACCAGCGAACCTGTTTTGTTGTCTTTCTCCCAGTTGATATTGTCATCACCGGTACGAGACTCGGTGAAATAGTAGATTTGACCAACAGAAACGTTAAAACGTTCAACGGCAGATTCATCATAAACGCGCGTTGTGACGCCGGTCGTTAACTGGTTTGCGGAAGCAATACGGTCGAGACCGCCGTAGGTACGGTCACGGAACAGGCCGCTGTAATCAGACTGCAGGAAAGCGGAGTCATAGTTCTGGATTTTGCTCTGATCGCGATAAGGCACGTACAAATACTGCATACGTGGCTCAAGCGTCTGCGTATACCCATCCGCCAGTAGACCCATATCGCGCTCGAAGATCAACTTACCGTCCATTTTGAATTGCGGAAGAACGCGGTTCACGGATTCGTCAAGGTCGGTGCCATAACGGTTGTTATACCAGTCCACATTTTTCTGCTGGTAATGGGTCGCCATCAGCTTGGCTTCGGTATTCAGACTCGACCAGTTGTTCGACAGCGGTAAATTGATCGTCGGTTCTAAATGAACACGCGTGGCTTCCGGCATGTCCGAGTTGGTATTGACGAAATGCACTGCCTGCGCGTAGATGCGGGTATCGAATGGACCAACATCGTTCTGATACCAGTTCACATCCAGCTGCGGTTCTGCACCGTATGTGCTGGTATTCTGACTGCTAAAGACCTGGAACTGCTTCGTCGACACCGTGGCGTTGAAGTTCTCGATGGCATAGCCAACGCTAAATTTCTGCGTGGCGTAGCCATCGGTACTGGAGCCGTACTTGGAATCGAAGTCGTTGAAATAGTAAGGATCGCTGACTTTGGTATAATCGACGTTAAAACGCCAGACCTGATCCATGACACCAGCGTGGCGCCAGTAGTACATCCAACGGTGTTTATCACCTTCTGTTGGGTGCTCATCCTGGAAGACCTTATCTGATGGCAGGTAATCCAGCTCCATCAGACCTGCACCAGCCTGAGTCAGATAGCGGAACTCGTTTTCCCACATGACGTTGCCGCGCTTATGGATATAGTGCGGCGTGATCGTGGCGTCCATGTTGGGCGCGATGTTCCAGTAATACGGCAGATAGAACTCAAAATAGTTCGAGGTGCTGTATTTAGCATTTGGAATCAGGAAGCCTGAACGACGTTTGTCGCCCACGGGAAGCTGCAGGTATGGGCTATAGAAAACCGGCACCGGGCCGAGTTTAAACCGGGCGTTCCAGATTTCTGCGACCTGTTCTTCACGGTCGTGAATTACCTCACTTCCGACCACGCTCCAGGTATTCGAACCCGGCAGACAGGAGGTGAAGGAACCGTTTTCCAGAATCGTATAGCGGTTTTCACCGCGCTGTTTCATCAGATCTGCTTTACCACGCCCCTGACGACCTACCATCTGGTAATCACCTTCCCAGACGTTAGTATCTTTGGTGTTCAGGTTTGACCATGCTTTCGGACCTTTCAGGATGACCTGATTGTCGTCATAGTGCACATTACCCAGCGCATCCACCGTTCGTACCGGTTCGGCCGCACCTTCCGGCTGCTTCTGGTGCAACTGCACTTCATCTGCCTGCAGGCGGCTATTGCCCTGATTAATATCCACACTGCCCGTAAACGTGGCATTGTCAGGATAGGTTCCTTTAGAACTGTCGGCAGTAATGGTTACCGGCAAGCTATTTGTATCGCCACTCACCAGTGGGCGATTATAACTTGGGACGCCAAGCATACACTGCGAGGCAAGATCGGCCGCCAGCCCCTGTTGACTGTACAGGGCGGTGCCAATCATTGTGGCCAGGAGGGTGGGGATACGTTTTTTCATACGTTATATTTTAGTGTTCCGTCATCAGTGGCTACGGCTTACAAACGCTCAGAGACTATCTTACTCATCAGCGCAGTACCAGCGTTAATCCTGCCCGTTTGCGTGCCAGAGTGTTAGGCTCGCTATCGAATGACGAGTATGATAATGCAAATTATAGGCGATGTCCCTCAATTGACCGTGGCTCGACCACTGTAATGATGGCGTTGCGTCGACAAGGGACATGACTATCCGGGGAGTATATGCAGTATTGGGGTAAAATCATCGGCGTTGCGTTCGCCATCATCATGGGTGCCGGGTTTTGGGGCATCGTACTTGGCCTGATTATTGGCCATATGTTCGATAAGGCACGCAGCCGCAAAATGGCGTGGTTCGCCAACCAGCGCGAGCGTCAGTCCCTCTTTTTCTCCACCACCTTTGAGGTGATGGGGCACTTAACCAAATCAAAAGGGCGGGTGACGGAAGCCGATATCCAGATTGCCAGCGTATTTATGGACCGCATGAATCTGCATGGGGAATCTCGTGTGGCGGCGCAAAATGCGTTTCGCATCGGTAAATCGGATAACTATCCGCTGCGCGAAAAAATGCGTCAGTTCCGCAGTATCTGTTTCGGCCGTTTTGATTTAATTCGGATGTTTCTGGAGATCCAGATTCAGGCGGCGTTTGCCGACGGGTCTCTTCATCCGAATGAACGCGATGTTTTATACGTGATTGCCGAAGAGCTGGGGATCTCCCGCATGCAGTTCGACCAGTTCCTGCGCATGATGCAGGGCGGCGCACACTTTGGCGGTGGCTATCAACAGCATCAATCCTCTGGCGGCGGCTGGCAGCAGGCGCAGCGAGGGCCGACGCTGGAAGACGCCTGTAACGTGCTTGGCGTGAAACCTTCGGATGATGCGACAACCATCAAGCGCGCCTATCGTAAGCTGATGAGTGAACATCACCCGGATAAACTGGTCGCGAAGGGCTTACCGCCAGAGATGATGGAGATGGCGAAGCAAAAAGCGCAGGAAATCCAGAAAGCGTACGAGCTGATAAAAGAGCAGAAAAATTTCAAATAAAAAATGGCCCGACACAGTCGGGCCATTTTTTTTAGAAGTCCACCGGGGCTTTAAACGTCATTGCGTTGCCAAACGCCGGGTGGGTGATGGTGAGCGTCTGGGCATGAAGCTGCAGACGCGGCGCTGAAGCCAGCGCCTCCGGTGGGGCGTAAAAACGGTCTCCCAGAATCGGATACCCCAGTGCGAGCATATGCACACGCAGCTGATGTGAACGCCCGGTAATGGGCTTAAGCAGCACGCGTGCCGTGTTATCCGGCGCGTACTCCAGCACTTCATACTCGGTTTGCGCGGCCTTGCCCGTCTCATAGCACACCTTCTGCTTTGGCCGGTTTGGCCAGTCGCAAATCAGCGGCAGATCCACCAGCCCTTCCGCCTGCGCGGGATGGCCCCAGACGCGTGCGACATATTGCTTTTTCGGCTCACGCTCGCGGAACTGGCGTTTGAGTTCACGTTCAGCCGTTTTGTTCAGCGCCACCACAATCACACCGCTGGTTGCCATGTCCAGGCGATGAACGGACTCCGCCTGGGGATAATCACGCTGAATACGTGTCATCACGCTGTCTTTGTGCTCATCCAGACGCCCCGGCACGGACAACAGGCCGCTAGGCTTGTTGACCACCATAATGTGTTCATCCTGATAAAGGATAACCAGCCACGGGTCTTGCGGCGGATTGTAAGGCTCCATCACCATCTTGTGCTCCGTTTACTGATGCGTCACAACGATAAGACGCAGGGCATCCAGACGCCAGCTTGCCTGATTCAGGCTTTCCAGCACCTGCTGACGGTTGCTCTCAATCGCGGTCAGTTCGTCATCACGGATGTTTGGGTTCACCGCTTTTAACGCTTCCAGACGAGACAGCTCTGCAGACAGTTTCTCATCGGCTTCCTCGCGAGCGGCATCAATCAGCGTCCTGGCCGCTTTTTCGATCTGCGTTTCACCCAACTGCAGAATGGCGTGCACGTCCTGTTGTACGGCGTTGACCAGTTTGCTGCCCGTGTGGCGGTTTACTGCGCTCAACTGGCGGTTGAAACTCTCGAATTCAACCTGTGCAGCCAGGTTGGTGCCGTTTTTATCCAGCAGCAGACGCACTGGCGTTGGCGGCAGGAAGCGGGTGAGCTGCAGCTGTTTCGGCGCTTGCGCTTCCACAACATAGATCAGCTCAACCAGCAGCGTACCAACGGGTAATGCTTTGTTTTTCAACAAGGAAATCGTGCTGCTACCCGTGTCGCCGGAAAGGATCAGGTCGAGGCCGTTGCGGATCAACGGGTGTTCCCAGGTGATGAACTGCGCGTCTTCGCGAGACAGCGCCACGTCACGCTCAAAGGTGATGGTGCAACCATCCTCCGGCAGGCCCGGGAAATCCGGAACCAGCATATGATCGGATGGGGTCAGCACGATCATGTTCTCGCCGCGATCGTCCTGGTTAATCCCGACGATGTCGAACAGGTTCATGGCGAAGCTGATCAGGCTGGTGTCGTCATCCTGCTCTTCAATGCTTTCGGCAAGCGCCTGCGCTTTTTCGCCACCGTTGGAGTGGATTTCCAGCAGGCGGTCACGTCCCTGCTCCAGCTGCGCTTTCAGAGCCTCATGCTTTTCGCGACAGGATTTGATCAGCTCATCAAAACCGTCCGTATTTTCCGGCGCTGCCAGGTAACCGATCAGATCCGTATGCACCTGATCGTAAATGGTGCGTCCCGTCGGACAGGTATGTTCGAACGCGTCCAGACCTTCGTGGAACCAGCGTACCAGCACCGACTGAGCGGTTTTTTCCAGGTAAGGGACGTGGATCTGAATATCATGCGCCTGACCGATACGGTCCAGACGGCCGATACGCTGTTCCAGCAGGTCGGGGTTGAACGGCAGATCGAACATCACCAGGTTGCTGGCGAACTGGAAGTTACGCCCTTCAGAACCGATTTCAGAGCACAGCAGAACCTGTGCGCCGCTGTCTTCTTCACTGAACCAGGCCGCGGCGCGGTCACGCTCGACAATGGACATCCCCTCGTGGAACACGGCGGCTCGAATACCTTCGCGCTCGCGCAGAACCTGCTCCAGCTGCAGCGCGGTGGCCGCCTTGGCGCAGATCACCAGCACTTTCTGTGAACGATGAGCCGTTAAGTAACCCATCAGCCATTCAACACGCGGGTCGAAGTTCCACCAGGTTCCGGTATCGCCTTCAAATTCCTGATAAATCTGCTCCGGGTAGAGCATGTCGCGCGCACGTTCTTCCTGGCTTTTGCGCGCCCCCATAATGCCGGAGACTTTTATCGCCGTCTGATACTGCGTCGGCAGCGGCAGCTTGATGGTATGCAGTTCGCGTTTCGGGAAGCCCTTCACGCCGTTACGGGTGTTACGGAACAGCACGCGGCTGGTGCCGTGGCGGTCCATCAGCATATCGATCAGCTCTTTACGCGCGGAACCCGCGTTGTCGCTGTCACTGTTGGCTGCCTGCAGCAGCGGCTCAATATCCTGTTCGCCAATCAGATCGCTCAGGGTGTTGAGTTCGTCATTCGAGAGGCGTTTGCCCGCCAGCAGCATGGCGACTGCATCGGCAACCGGGCGGTAATTATTCTGTTCTTCGACAAACTGCTCAAAGTCATGGAAGCGGTTTGGATCGAGCAGGCGCAGACGGGCGAAGTGGCTCTCCAGCCCCAGTTGCTCCGGCGTTGCGGTCAGCAGCAGGACGCCCGGCACGCGCTCGGCAAGCTGTTCAATCGCCATGTATTCACGGCTCGGTGCCTCTTCGCTCCAGACCAGGTGGTGCGCTTCGTCGACCACCAGTAGATCCCACTCTGCGTCGCACAGATGCTCAAGACGCTGCTTGCTGCGGCGCACGAAGTCCAGGGAGCAGATGACCAGCTGTTCGGTTTCAAACGGGTTGTCTGCGTCATGCTGGGCTTCGGCGTAGCGCTCGTCGTCAAACAGCGAGAAACGAAGGTTAAAGCGGCGCAGCATCTCAACCAGCCACTGGTGTTGCAGCGTTTCCGGTACCACGATCAGCACGCGCTCAGCGGCGCCAGAAAGCAGCTGTTGATGCAGGATCATACCGGCTTCAATGGTTTTACCGAGGCCCACTTCGTCTGCCAGCAGTACGCGAGGCGCATGACGACGGCCAACGTCATGGGCGATATTCAACTGATGAGGGATCAGGCTGGTGCGTTGACCACGCAGGCCGCTCCACGGCATGCGGTACTGTTCACTCTGGAATTTACGTGCGCGATAGCGTAGGGAGAAGCGATCCATACGGTCGATTTGCCCGGCAAACAGGCGATCCTGCGGCTTGCTGAAAACCAGTTTGCTGTCGAGCAGCACTTCGCGCAGGATGACATTGCTCTCGTCAGTGTCGAGGCGAGTCCCAATGTAGGCGAGCAGACCATTCTCTTCTTTTACGTCTTCAACCTTTAGCTGCCAGCCGTCGTGGCTGGTCACGGTGTCACCTGGATTGAACATCACGCGGGTAACAGGGGAGTCATTGCGAGCGTACAGGCGGTTTTCACCGGTAGCAGGGAAAAGGAGGGTGACCATGCGTGCATCGACTGCAACCACGGTTCCCAATCCAAGTTCGCTTTCTGTATCGCTGATCCAGCGTTGACCAAGTGTAAAAGGCATATGTGTTCGGCTCTAATCTTTAATTGCAGGCAATAGTTCAACCACCGTCAAAAAAGACGGTCATCGAAAAATGGGTCCGGGAGTGGAAAGGGCGCTATGGTACTGGATGGCAGCGATTTCGTCACGTGTCAAAATAGGCCAAGCTGCCCTGTCACTAGTGTAGCAAAATCGTCGTCAATGAACGGCAAAATTCCATCCGCGACGGGCTGAAGCTGGCGCGTCAGGTAATGGTCGTAGTCCAGCGCAGAGTGTTGATAATCCACGGGCTCTGGCCCGTTTGTCGTCCAGACATATTTGATGGTGCCCCGGTTCTGATACTGCGGGGCGCGCCCCCGACGGACGTTCTCTTCATCCGCCAGACGCGCGGCGCGGACGTGTGGCGGAACGTTACGCTGATACTCGGCCAGCGGGCGGCGCAGGCGTTTGCGATACACCAGCTGGTTGTCGAGCTCGCCGGCCATCAGGCTGGCTATCGTCTCGCGGACGTAGTCCTGATAAGGCTCATTACGAAAGATCCGCAAATAGAGCGTTTGCTGGAACTGCTGCGCCAGCGGAGTCCAGTCTGTGCGTACCGTCTCCAGCCCTTTAAACACCATGCGTTGCTTTTCACCTTCCTGAATCAATCCGGCGTAGCGTTTCTTACTGCCCTGATCGGTTCCACGGATAGTGGGCATTAAAAAGCGGCTGAAATGGGTTTCATACTCCAGCTCTAACGCACTGGTTAACCGCTCTTTTTGCAAATGCGCTTGCCACCAGTCGTTCACGAAGGCGACCAGTTGTTTGCCAATTCGCGCGGCTTCCTCTTCGGCGTGCGCGCCCTTCAACCAGACGAAGGTGGAGTCGGTATCGCCATAGATCACTTCATAGCCCTGGGATTCGATCAGCGCCTTTGTCTGGCGCATGATCTCATGCCCGCGCATGGTGATAGACGAGGCGAGACGCGGGTCGAAGAAGCGACAGGCGCTGGTGCCCAGCACACCGTAAAAGGCATTCATGATAATTTTCAGCGCCTGAGAAAGCGGCTTGTTGCCGTGGCGCTTGGCCTCGTCGCGCCCGTGCCAGATCTGTCCCACGATCTCCGGCAGGCAGTGTTTCTCCCGTGAGAAACGCGCCCCCAGAAACCCGTCGGTGCTGTGCATATCGTCCGGCTGCGCCATCCCCTCTACCAGCCCCACCGGATCAATCAGAAAGGTGCGGATAATAGAGGGGTAGAGGCTTTTGTAGTCCAGTACCAGCACGGAGTCATACAGTCCCGGCCGGGAATCCATCACGTAGCCGCCAGGGCTTGCCTGCGGCGGCACGTCCCCCAGGTTCGGTGCGACGTAGCCTGCCCGGTGCATGCGGGGAAAGTACAGATGGCTGAATGCCGCCACGGAACCGCCGTGCCGATCAGCGGCAAGACCATTCACTGTGGCGCGTTCCAGCAGAAAAGGCATGATCTCGGTTTTGTGGAAAATCTGCGTAACCAGCTCACAATCTTTCAGGTTATAGGTGGCAAGTGCCGGTTTGTCTTCGTTGAAGCGGCGGTCGATCTCATCCATTCGGTCCCACGGGTTATCGATGGATTTCCCTTCCCCCAGCAGCTCCTGCGCCACTGCCTCCAGCGAGAAGGAAGAGAAATTCCAGAATGCGGATTTCAGTGCCTCGATGCCGTCGATAATCAGGCGACCGTTGGCCTGTGCGAAGAAGACGCCGTTTTTGAAACCGTGCTCGCGCCATTCCAGTTCGCTATGACCCCGCCCAAGCATGAGCGGGATGCGGTAACGCTCGGCGTGTTTTTGCAGTACCCGCAGGTCGAACTGCACCACGTTCCAGCCGATCAGGACATCGGGATCGCGATCGGTAAACCACTGGTTCAGTTTTTCCAGCAGCTGTGGCCGGCTGTTGACGTACTCCAGTCGGAAGTCCAGCGCGGAGGCATCACCATTCGGTGGCCCGAGCATATAGACAACCCGGTCGCCGCAGCCTTCAAGACCAATACAGTACAGTTCACCGTGACGGGTGGTTTCGATGTCCAGTGAGACCCATTTCAACGGCGGACGGTAGTGCGGGTTAGGTTTCAGACGGGCGTTAATCAGCCCGCCGTTGTGCGCCGTGCCATCAACCCAGACAGGGGCGGTAATAAACCGCTCCATCAGAAAACGTTCCGGGGGACGAATATCGGCTTCGTACAGGGTGACGCCCGCCTCGCGCAGCAGTTTTTCATAGCGCATCAGTTGGCGATGGGCGCGACAATAGAGGCCAAAAACCGGCTGGCGATGGAAATCCTTCAGCTCAAGTGGCGTGATGCGCCAGTTGTTTTCACCGCGCAGTAGCTGCTTTACTTTGTCGATGTGGGCTTCAGGAATAAATGCCACGGACTCCTGTGGCGGCAGGGTAACGCGCAGCGGGCCGTTGTCCGTCGCCAGCCAGAACTCCACCTCTGTTCCCTGAGGCGTATCCCGCCAGTGTCGGGTCAGTAAAAAACCTTCTTGCGCCTGCGTCACGCCGTTATCCCATAAAACAAAACCAGGCCTGATTATAGCCTGGTTAGCGGTTTTATGCTGGGTTTATATGGGTCTTCCCCGATCATGGTGGGAAGACTCAGAACGCCATATTCAGTTTTCCATA
>NZ_JACASJ010000118.1:0-8787 GCF_013391025.1 Enterobacter sp. SECR19-1250
CTCATTCTCTGAAATGAATGAACATGAAAGGGCCATTGTTGCTCATTCATTTATGAACAACAGCGCGTCCTATGCGCATCAGAAAATGATTGAGGAACATAAAAAAATGCTGTCCGGCAGTGATGCAAATTCAAAGACCTCGTCTTCTTCTTTTAACGAACTGAATGCCGGAGAAAAAGCCGCTCTCGTGCATGAGCAGGTCAATAATGCCGGTGCGGAAGCACATCAGACGCAGGCAAGAAAGCTTCGCGGGCTGTATTCGACCAGGTAACTGCAGGCGGGTTAGTGCTTAGCGTCAGGTGCGCAGCAGGGCTTTACTGACGGGTTACGTAGCAGGACATGAGCCCCATATTGCTCTGCCGTAACCTGTTTCAGTCCCGTTAATCATCACCGTCGGGCTGGTCATACAGTTCCCAGAGCTTCCGGAGCAAACGGGAAACAAGATATGTTACAAAAATGACGACCATCAACGGTGCTCCCGATTAACTGACAGATGACACGCCTCCTGAAAACCCCTAGCATACGCCGCAGTGTTCATGCTAACGGCGAATTCCAGTAAATGTATTCTACCGATGTCGTAAAAGAAAATGCCTACCTTTCAGCCACCCGCTCGGGGCTGGAATCGAACGAGATCGCTACTCTTCAGCGCTCCTTGCCTTCCCGGTTTAATCTGCGGCATTTGAAAAAAAATGAATCATTAAAACTCGTACTGCAAAAGAAAGCGGGAAAATCACGTGTCGTGGCCTATAAATTTACGTCCGGTTCATTTAATTACACGGCGTATCGTATATCAGATAAAAAGTTCTATAACCTTTCCGATACTTCCGGGAAAGGCAGTCTCGATTATCCGTTACCGGCCACAGCAAGACTCAGTTCGCCTTTCAATCCTGCAAGACTTAACCCGGTATCGGGAAAAGTGAGTCCCCATAATGGCATTGATTATTCCATGCCCATGAACACGAAAATAGTCAGCGTCATCGACGGAAAAATCACCCGGGCCGAATACAACAGTACCATGGGATATTTTGTTGAAGTAACGGGAAAAGCCGGTGTTAAAACTCGCTATCTCCACCTCAATAAAATACTCGTTACTAAAGGGGCCAGGGTTACCCGGGGAGACGCTATTGCGTTATCCGGTAACAGCGGACGTTCATCCGGTCCTCATCTGCATTACGAGCTGGTCATCAATAACAATCCTGTTAACTCACTGGCGTTCCGGACGGCGGCACCCGCTGATAACAAACTCGAACAGCATGCCTTTGCGCATGCCAGAGACTACGAACGATACCTGGACTGATAACGGGACCGCGACGCGGTCCCGTCTGCCGGATTAATTTTTTTTATCGTTTTCACTTCCGTGATGTTGATGATCTCCATGCCCCCCGTGACCGTGGAAAAGATGCATGAGCGGACAAAGCAGCAGTAACAGATATGGCCAGTAGCCTGCCACATGTGACCAGTGTTCGCGCAGGAGAGCAAATGCCGCAATCGCGGCGACAGCAATAAGCGCATAGGTGGTACTTTTCATACCGGACTCCTTCTGTTCGTAACAGCCCCTTCACTCAGTGTTATTTCCCGAGCCTGACACTTTTCAGACGCAACGCATTTGCAATGACGCTAACGGAGGAAAGGGCCATGGCCGCCGCCGCAATAACTGGCGACAGCAGTATTCCATACACAGGATAAAGCAGACCTGCAGCCACCGGCACACCAAGTGCGTTGTAGATAAACGCAAAAAACAGATTCTGCCGGATATTTTTCATGGTGATCTCTGACAGATGACGGGCCCTGTTGAGTATCATCAAATCGCCTTTGAGAAGGGTAACGCCAGCACTTTCTATTGCCACATCTGTACCCGTTCCCATGGCTATACCCACGTCAGCCGCTGCCAGCGCCGGGGCATCATTCACACCGTCTCCGGCCATCGCAACCACATGGCCAGACTCTTTCAGTCGGGTTATCACTGCTTTTTTGCCATCCGGCAGAATCCCGGCTTCAACCTCATCTATTCCCAGTTTCCGTGCGACTGCTTCAGCAGTAAGCTGGTTATCCCCGGTGAGCATAACAATGCGGATCCCCGCCTGACGCAAAGCTTTAAGCGCATCCGGCGTGGTTGCTTTCACGGGATCCGAAATAGCTATCAGGCCTGCAAGGTTCCCGTCTGTGGCCACATAGATAACGGTAGCGCCTTCCATCCGCAACGTATCCGCAACGGCCTTTTGATTATCAATAACGATACTGTTTTCCTGCATAGCCAGTTCATTACCAATAACAACCCGTTGACCTTCGACATCGCCTGAGACACCTTTCCCCGACGGGGCATTGAAATTACTGACGGCAGGTATCACGATCCCCTTTTCATGCGCGGCTCTGACAACAGCCATACCCAACGGATGCTGCGAACCTTTTTCCACTGCAGCTGTTACACGTAAAAGAGATATTTCCCCACCCGGACTGAGACTGATAATCCCTGTCACCGTAGGCGAACCTTCCGTGAGCGTGCCTGTTTTGTCGACAACCAGCGTGTCCACTTTTTCAAGACGCTCAAGGGCTTCGGCATTCCTGATTAACACCCCGGCCTGGGCGCCTTTGCCCACCCCCACCATTATCGACATCGGCGTGGCCAGTCCCAGCGCGCAGGGACAGGCAATAATCAGGACCGACACAGCCGCAATGAGACCGTGCGCCATCCTGGGCTCGGGCCCCCAGACAGACCAGATCAAGAAAGCAACAACCGCGATAAGTATCACCAGAGGAACAAACCAGCCTGAAACGCTGTCTGCCATTCTCTGGATGGGGGCACGCGAACGCTGTGCATCAGCGACCATCTGAACAATTCGTGAGAGCATCGTTTCATCACCGACTTTCTCTGCACGGATGATAAGACTACCTGTCTGATTAATCGTCCCCCCAATGACAGGGTCACCCTTCGTTTTGGTAACCGGCATAGACTCCCCGGTCACCATCGATTCATCCACGGTTGTTTTGCCTTCGATCACGATACCGTCGACCGGAATACTCTCTCCAGGTCTGATGCGGAGCTTATCGCCAGGCAGGACATCTTCCGCATTAATATCCGTTTCATGACCGTCATGATCCAGCCGTCTGGCGGTTTTGGGGGCAAGGTTCAGAAGCGCAGTAATGGCGCCTGAGGTTTGTTCCCGTGCCCGCAGCTCAAGAACCTGTCCCAGCAGAACAAGCACCGTAATAACTGCTGCGGCTTCAAAATAAACGGCCACCAGGCCATCCATGTTTCTGAACGATGCAGGAAACCAGGAGGGGAAGACGGTTGCAATGACGCTGTAAACCCAGGCTACGCCGGTCCCCATTGCAACAAGGGTAAACATATTCAGGGAGCGGTTACGTAACGACATTCCGGCCCGGGCGAAGAATGGCCAGCCACACCACAACACGACAGGGGAGGCCAGAAGCAACTGCAGCCATGTGTTGTACTGTGGCGGTACTGTATTCCTCAAGTCGGGAAACAGATGAGATCCCATTTCGAGTACCAGAACCGGAAACGCCAGCAACAACCCCAGCCAGAAGCGTCTTGTCATGTCGTGAAGTTCATCACTCGGCCCCGTGGATGCCGTAGCTACGAGCGGCTCCAGTGCCATTCCACAGACAGGACAGCTTCCGGGACCACTGCGGCGTATCTCCGGGTGCATCGGACATGTCCACACACCTTCAGAATTCTCTTTTTCCGCCTGGTTGTGAGGCTGTTTTATCTGATCAGGGCTGACTTCGTGATGATCGTGGTGATGGTGATGGGAATGTTCACTGGCATCTTCGGTAAAATAATGATCGGGATGGGCTTTAAATTTGCTCTCACAGCTGGCGGAGCAGAAATAAAGCTGATGGTCCTGGTATCGAATGCTGCTGTGCGCCTTGTCAGGCAGGATGACCATCCCGCACACGGGATCTCTCACCTTATGCAATACGTGGCCCTCGTCCGGGGATAATGTCTGCTCAGAAGCAGTCTGGTTGTTGTGTTGCACTGCATTGTCATTTTTCACAGTAACTCTCCTTATGCATACCGAAGCATCTTCTGTCTTCAGGGTATGTCATGGATGCGATTACCACGAATATCGCCGGCACAGGAGTGCCTGCTACCGGCGTCCCGTTATCAGCCGTTCCGCTGACTATTCGATTCGCTGGAAGACTTTTTTACTTCCATCCGGTGAGAATGCGATAACATCGTAAGCCTCTTTTCGGGCTCCCATCTCCATTCCAGGACTTCCCGCAGGCATACCGGGGGTGGCGAGACCGTATATACCCGAACCAGACTGCATTGCCTTATGTATCGTTGTCGCAGGCACATGGCCTTCAATGATCAAATTACCGGCAACCGCGGTATGACAACTTCGTAGTCCTGCAGGAACAGCATGCTTTTCTTTCAGGGCTGACAGCGCCTGATCATTCATGACGTGAGTTCGTACTTCGAACCCGTCTTTTTCCATCGCTTTGCCCCACAGGGAACAACAGCCACAGTTTTCAGATTTGTACATATCAATCACTTTTTCACTCGCCATCGCGGGTAGTGAAAGGCCGAGAGCCAGCGCCATTAGAACCACTTTTTTCATACTCACCTCTGTATATTATCGATATAAACCCTGACGTCAGGGTGAATCAGTAAAGAAGGACACCCACAGGGGGTGCCCTTTCAGGTTCAGGACACGCTTTTTTTATGTCTGCGCAGCCAGATTAATTTGTAGGCGGCAGGAATAATGAACAGGGACAGCAGCGGAGCCGTGATCATCCCACCAATCATGGGTGCCGCAATACGGCTCATGACTTCTGAACCTGCGCCGGTTCCCCAGAGTATTGGCAGCAGACCCGCAATGATCACCGCCACGGTCATGGCTTTCGGCCGGACACGCAGTACGGCACCATGATAGAGGGCTTCATCAAGACCTTCCGGTGTGAACGTCTCTTTACGGGACAATTCCGGGTGCACTTCAATGGCATGACGCAGATACATCAGCATGACCACGCCAAACTCTGCTGCCACCCCGGCCAGGGCGATAAACCCGGTTCCGGTCGCCACTGACATATGGAAGCCCTGCCAGTACAGGAACCATATTCCGCCAACCAGGGCGAACGGCAGGCTCATCAGGATCAGCAGGGCTTCGTCAACCCGGCGGAATGCCAGATACAACAGGATGAAAATGATCATCACCGTCATCGGCACCATCAGCTTCAGTTTCTTGTTGGCATGCTCAAGCAGTTCAAACTGTCCGGAGAATGCCACACTGGTTCCCGGTCTCAGTTTCACTTTCTCGCTGATGGCCGTCTTAATGTCGTTAACCACCGACACCATGTCCCTGCCGCGGGCATCAACATAAATCCAGCTGGCTGGCCGGGCATTTTCGGTTTTCAGCATGGTTGGTCCAGAAACGACGTTAATATCCGCGACATCGCCCAGCGTGATCTGCTGCTTCATCGGGGTCAGGATCGGCATCTGTTTCAGCGCCTGCGGACTGTTCCGGTAATCCTGCGGGTAGCGAATGTTAATAGGGTACCGGGCCACCCCTTCAACCGTCTCACCCACCATAGCACCTCCGATTGCTGAAGAGACGAACAGCTGGACATCACCTACCGTCATCCCGTAGCGGGAGGCTTTCTCCCGGTTGATATCGATATCGATGTAGCGCCCGCCCTCAAGTCGCTCAGCCAGGACAGACACCACGCCAGGCACGGTTTTGGCTACCGCCTCGATACTCTGCGCCGTCGCGTCGATATCGGACAGAACAGTCCCGGACACTTTGATACCTATCGGGCTTTTGATCCCGGTTGAGAGCATATCAATACGGTTACGGATAGGCGGCACCCAGAGGTTTGCCAGACCCGGTAAACGGACTGTCCTGTCGAGTTCATCAATAATCTTGTCAATTGTCATGCCGGGACGCCACTGATCCTCAGGTTTGAGCTGGATCGTGGTTTCCACCATTTCGAGCGGCGCGGAATCCGTTGCGGTCTGTGCTTTACCGGTCTTGCCAAATACAGAAGCCACTTCAGGAACGCTTTTGATTAACTTGTCTGTTGTCTGCAGGAGCGCTGCAGCTTCTGCCGGAGAGACGCCAGGCAAGGTCGACGGCATATACAGCAGATCGCCCTCGTTAATCTTCGGCAGAAATTCACCGCCCACCTGACTCAGTGGCCAGATAACCGTGAAAATGGACAAGGCCGCAACCAGCAGGGTTGTTTTTGGCCAGTGGAGGACCCGCAGCAGCAAAGGATGATACGCTTTGATCAGCACCCGGTTCAGGGGGTTACTTGTCTCGGCAGGAATTTTCCCCCGGATCCAGAATCCCATCAGAATAGGAATGACGATGATGGCCAGTGCGGCCGCTCCCGCCATGGAGTACGTTTTCGTGAATGCCAGCGGTCCAAACAGACGTCCTTCCTGACCTTCCAGGGTAAAGATAGGAATAAAGGACAGGGTGATGATCAGCAGGCTGATAAACAGTGCGGGTCCCACTTCCACGGAGGCGTCGGTAATCACCTTCCAGCGGGTGGCGTTGTCAATCTGCTCACCCGGATGCTGATGATCCCATTCCTCAAGCCGTTTGTGCGCATTTTCAATCATCACAATGGCGGCATCCACCATCGCTCCGACGGCAATCGCTATCCCTCCCAGCGACATAATATTGGCGTTCAGTCCCTGGAAGTGCATGACGATAAAGGCGATACACAGGCCTAGCGGCAGAGAAATAATTGCCACCAGGGCAGAACGTACGTGCCACAGGAACAGGGCACAGACGATGGCCACCACGATAAACTCTTCCAGGAGTTTGTAGCTGAGGTTATCAATGGCCCGATCGATTAACTGGCTGCGATCGTAGGTGGTCACAATTTCAACACCTTCCGGCAGGCTGGCCTTCAGCGTCTCCAGTTTATCCCTCACTGCCGTGATAACGTCGCGCGCATTCTTACCCGACCGCAGGATCACCACGCCGCCGGCGACTTCCCCCTGGCCGTTCAGTTCGGCAATACCTCGCCGCATTTCAGGCCCGGTCTGCACGCGGGCAACATCCCGCAGATAAACCGGTACACCGTTCTCGCCGGTTTTCAGGACAATGTTATTGAAATCATCAATGGTCTGAAGATATCCGCTGGCCCGGACCATATACTCCGCTTCGGCCATTTCAACGGATGAACCACCGGCCTCCTGGTTAGACGATTCAAGAGCCTGTTTCACTTCAGGCAGGCTGACACCGTACTGGGACAATTTCTCCGGATTGACCTGGATCTGATACTGTTTCACCACGCCGCCAACCGAAGCTACTTCCGCCACGTTCGGGATGGTTTTCAGTTCAAATTTCAGGAACCAGTCCTGCAAAGAACGCAGTTCTGAAAGGTCGTGTTTTCCGCTGCGATCGACCAGGGCATATTCAAATATCCAGCCCACTCCCGTGGCGTCCGGACCGATTTCAGAGCTCACACCCGCAGGCAGTTTGCCCTGAACCTGATTCAGGTATTCCAGCACGCGCGAACGGGCCCAGTACAGATCGGTCCCGTCTTCAAAAATGACATACACATACGAATCCCCGAACTGTGAGAAACCACGCACGGTTTTTGCGCCAGGTACGGACAGCATGGTGGTGGTAAGTGGATAGGTGACCTGGTTTTCTACAATCTGCGGGGCCTGTCCGGGATAGCTGGTTTTAATAATGACCTGCACATCTGACAGGTCAGGCAGCGCATCGACCGGCGTGTTAATTATCGTCCATGTGCCCCAGATGCTGAGAAACAGTGCGCCCATCATGACCAGGAAACGGTTGGCGACAGAGCGCCGGATAATCCATTCAATCATCGTCGTCTCCTCAGTGCCCTGAATGCATATTTACAGGCTGGTCAGACATTGCTGGCATACTGCTTTCTGTTTTTTCAGGGTGGCGCATACGTTCCAGCGCGCCCGTAATATTGGCTTCGGAGTCAATGAGGAACAGGCCACTGACCACCACGGTATCGCCTTCATTCAGGCCGGAACCGATGCCGGACTGTTGCTGTGATTCATGCAGAACGTGGATCTGTTTCGGCACAAACTTGCCTTCATCATCAACAGTAATCACGCGCTGTTCTTTGCCGGTATCGATAACGGCCTGGCTTGGTATCAGCAGCATCTCCTGACTTTGGGTATTCAGTTTGAGATAGGCATTCATGCCCGGCTTGAGAAACTCATCCTTGTTAGTAACCTGGAGGCGGACCTGAAGCGTGCGGGTTGTCTGATCCACGCTGGGAAGAATGTTCCATTTTTCGACATGGAATGTTTTATCCGGATAAGCCGGTACCGAAATTTCAAACTGCGACGTATCTTTCAGCAGATAGGCGATAGATTCTGGCACTGCAGCGCTGATCCAGACCGGGTCCATCCCCTGAATCTGAGCCACCACCTTATCTTTGGAAATATTCATGCCGGTGCGCAGGTCAAATGCAGTAATGACACCATCAATAGGTGCTTTAATGGTAAAACGGGTCTGGATTGTGCGGGTTGAACGCAGCCTTTGAATATCCTCTTCCGGCATACCAGCCAGACGAAGTCGCTCCAGAACCCCTTTTATCTGGGTTGGCGTACCGCCTGTACCGGATAACAGCAGAAACTCACTTTGTGCCTCAACCCATTCAGGAATGGTGATATCGATAAGCGGAGTGCCTTTCTTCACATGATCGCCAATCGTCAGGGGATACACTTTTTCGACGAAACCGTCAGAACGCGCCTGCACAATGACAAACTGATACTCGTTATAGCTGACATTAGCCGGGATTGTCTGAGAATAATTCAGC
>NZ_JACASJ010000118.1:8882-13544 GCF_013391025.1 Enterobacter sp. SECR19-1250
ATAACAAACTGATACTCGTTATAGCTGACATTAGCCGGGATTGTCTGAGAATAATTCAGCATTCCTCGCGTGACTTTTTGCGTTTTTAATCCCAGATTCTGAACCTGGGTTGGGTCGATACGGATCCCGCCACTGCTTTTATCGCCACTGTCATCAGCATATTTTGGCAACAGGTCCATATCCATAAAGGGCGATTTTCCGGGTTTATCAAATTTGGTATCCGGTTTCATTGGGTCATACCAGAAAAGCACCTTTCGTTCCGGTGCCTTTTGTTCTGTTTTTTCTGTCTTTTGTGCTGAGTTTACATACTGCCAGGCAGTAACCGATATCAGCCCCCCTGCTATGAGGCTGCTGATAATTATTGCAGCATATTTTATCTTTAAAGAAGCCATACAATTTTCCGCTAAAAAATCAAAACACCTGTCATATGCGCCTGACGGTTAACTCACACATATACCTATGTGAATGTACAGGCGCACAGGATGTAATCGCTCCGGACAGCCAATCAGGACTGCGTCACGTTAATGCTTTTAAGTAAAGAAATATTACCCTGCTGAATAAACGAGAAATCAACGTGGCTGCCAGTTTTCAGGGCATTAATAGCGTCAATAGCGTCGTCTGCATTAACAAAAGTGAAGCGCATGGTCATTGCAGGCCAGCCCACATCAGGGATAGCTTCGTGCGAAATGGTGATTTTTTTACTATTCATATCAATGGCTTTAACGACACCGGAGCCCCTGATAACCTGCTGTACCGAAGCGTCACTGGCAGCATTCATATCACCATGCTGATGTGTTTCAGCATGAAGACCGGCAGAAAATATGACAGAGAAGGCACCAAATAAAACGGCTTTAAATGAATTACGCATTTTAAATTTCCTGATTAATTAAATAAATTTACTCTACCCAACCGCCACCCAGTGCGGTAAACAGATTAATTTCGTTAACCTGCCGGGAATAGGTAAGATCGAGAATGGTTTGCTGCGTAGCGAAGAGAGAACGCTCTGCATCCAGCACTTCAATGTAACTGACAGCACCACTGGAATATAATCCTCTGGCACGCTGGAGAGTTATCTGAAGTGAATCAAGATAACGCTGCTGTGACTCAAGTTGCTGGCTAAGGCTGTCGCGCAGCGCAAGCGTGTCGGAAACATCCTTAAAGGCTGACTGAATTTTTTGTTCGTAATTAACCACCGACTGTTGCTGGCGAATTTCAGCCAGCTTCAGATTGGCTTTATTCCTGCCAGCATTAAATATAGGAATTTCAATTTTAGGGATAAAATTCCACATTCCACTTCCTGACGTAAACAGGCTGGACAGCTCCGTACTGCTTGCGGAAAGACCACTGGTCAGGGTAATTGAGGGGAAAAAGGCCGCTCGCGCTGCGCCAATATTGGCATCAGCCGCTTTCAGCTGATATTCCGCTTCCATAATATCCGGACGCTGCAGCAATATTTGTGACGACAGATTTGGTGGCAATTTTACTGGTGCGATCTCCCCACCTTTAATCCCTTTTTCTGACGGAACTGCGCGGTACGTTCCCAGCACCAGTTGCAGGGCATTGTTTGCCTGAGCCAGATCGCCTTCTCGTTTGGCTATTTCGGCGCGGGTACTTTCGATTTGCCCCCTGGCTTGTTCAAGCGCCAGAACGTTCGTACTCCCGGTCACGAGCTGCTGCTCAACGAATGCATAAGACTGTTCATAATTTTTCAGCGTTTCCCGCGCAATACGGAGTTGTTCGTACGCCAGTTGCTGGCTGAAATAGCTCTGTGAAACGTTGGAGACCAGCAGGATGTGTACGGCACGACGGGCTTCTTCGCTGGCAAAGTAGTTCTGGCGATCAGCCTCACTCATGTTCTTAAGTTTGCCAAAAAAATCGAGCTCATAGCTGAGCTCCAGACCCGCGTCGTACTCCTGTGTGGTCGGCTTGTCACCTTTCAGACCACCGCTGTATGTGATCCCGGATGAGGCATTCAGTTGAGGATAACGATCTGCATCCGTGACGTTGAACTGGGCCCGGGCCTCTTCAACCTTCAGGGCAGCCATTCTCAAATCACGGTTATTATTCAGGGCTTCACCGATCAGCCTGCTGACCTGGGGATCGACAAAAAAGTTTCGCCAGCCCGTATCCTGATAGCTGTTTACCGCAGGCGTCAGACTGTTTTTAGACAATGAAAACTGCTGGGGAACCGGAGCTGGCGGACGCTGATATTCAGGTGCCAGAGAAACACAACCAGCCAGGATGAATATGGTACTGATGCTGAGTAATTTTAATTTGAACATAACGCTTCTCGTACAGGCAGACCTGGTAAATGGTTCAAATGAAGTTCAGAGTATTACCAGGGTTACTTTACAGAATGCACTCTGTTTGTCGGGTGACAGAATAATGACAATGTTGTCATTTTTACGGTAATTCGTTGATTACGATCGTGTGCGCAATAGAATGACATTAGCAGCCAGACGGGGAGCAAGATGAAAATATTGATCGTCGAAGACGAAATTAAAACAGGTGAATATCTCAGCAAGGGGCTGACAGAGGCGGGGTTCGTCGTGGATCACGCTGATAATGGTCTGACCGGATATCATCTTGCCATGACAGCCGAGTATGATTTAGTCATCCTGGATATCATGCTGCCTGATGTAAACGGCTGGGATATCATCCGTATGCTGCGCAGTGCCGGAAAGGGGATGCCGGTATTACTGCTGACGGCCCTTGGCACGATTGAACACAGGGTCAAAGGACTTGAGCTGGGTGCGGACGATTATCTGGTGAAGCCCTTTGCGTTTGCTGAACTGCTCGCCCGGGTAAGAACCCTCCTCAGGCGGGGAAACACGATGATCACGGAAAGCCAGCTTAAAGTGGCTGACCTCTCGGTTGATCTCGTATCCAGAAAAGTCAGCCGCGCCGGGAACCGCATTGTGCTCACCAGTAAAGAGTTCAGCCTGCTGGAATTCTTCATTCGCCATCAGGGAGAAGTTCTTCCCCGCTCCCTGATTGCCTCTCAGGTCTGGGACATGAATTTTGACAGCGACACTAACGCGATTGATGTCGCAGTAAAGCGACTCCGCGCTAAAATTGACAACGATTACGGGACAAAACTGATCCAGACAGTGCGGGGCGTGGGCTACATGCTGGAGATCCCGGATGCATAGCAAACCGTCCAGACGACCTTTCTCACTCGCTCTGCGGCTGACCTTTTTTATCAGCCTGTCCACAATACTGGCGTTTATCGCCTTCACCTGGTTTATGCTGCATTCTGTTGAAAAGCATTTTGCCGAGCAGGATGTCAGCGATCTGCAACAAATCAGCACCACACTGAGCCGTATACTCCAGTCCCCGGCAGATCCGGATGAAAAAAAAGTAAGCAAAATAAAGGAATCGATCGCCAGCTACCGCAACGTTGCCCTTTTGCTCCTCAATCCCCGGGGTGAGGTGCTGTACAGCTCTGCGCAGGGGGCAGCACTACGCCCGGCCGTGAATTCAGCCGATTTTAGCGAGCACAGCCGCGCACGGGATGTCTTTCTCTGGACGGTGGAGGATACTGCGAGAGCGATGGATACCGGGTCCGGAATGAAGATGGAAACGTACCGGATTATCGCCTCCTCTGGCCAGGCGACATTTCAGGGCAAACAGCAGAGCTATGTCATGCTGACTGGCCTCTCCATTAATTTCCATCTCCATTACCTCGATGCGCTGAAAAAAAATCTGATTGCGATTGCCGTCGTGATAAGCCTGCTGATTGTTCTGATCATTCGCATTGCTGTCCGTCAGGGGCACCTGCCCCTTCGTAATGTCAGCAATGCCATTAAAAACATCACCTCCGAGAATCTTGATGCGCGGCTGGAACCGACACGCGTTCCCATTGAGCTGGAGCAGCTGGTTATCTCGTTCAATCATATGATTGGAAAGATTGAGGATGTTTTTACCCGCCAGGCCAATTTCTCTGCCGATATCGCGCACGAGATCAGAACACCCATCACCAATCTGGTGACGCAGACTGAAATCGCTCTGAGTCAGGATCGAACGCAGAAGGAACTTGAGGATGTCCTCTATTCCAGCCTTGAAGAGTATAACCGGATGACCAAAATGGTCAGCGACATGCTGTTCCTGGCACAGGCGGACAATAATCAGCTGATACCTGACAGGGTTCGGTTTGACCTCAGAGCAGAAGTCATGAAAGTCTTCGAGTTTTTCGAAGCCTGGGCCGAAGAACGCAATATTATGCTCAAATTTAACGGGATGCCCTGCCTGGTTGAGGGAGATCCACAAATGTTCAGAAGAGCGATCAATAATCTGTTATCCAACGCCCTGCGTTATACCCCAGAGGGACAGGCAATCACCGTCTCAATAAGAGAGCAGGAGAGCTTTTTTGACCTTGTGATTGAAAATCCGGGGAAACCAATCCCTGAAGAGCATTTATCAAGGTTGTTTGACCGTTTTTATCGGGTGGATCCGTCCAGACAACGAAAAGGAGAAGGCAGCGGCATCGGCCTTGCGATTGTGAAGTCAATCGTGGAAGCACATCACGGAAGAGTGCAGGTGGAATCGGACGTACACTCAACGCGTTTTATCTTATCCGTGCCCAGACTGGAGAAAATGATTCCGGACACCCAGTGCTGGGAATAAAGATTTAAATGACAAAGATGTCATTAGCCTGTCATG
>NZ_JACASJ010000119.1:0-13228 GCF_013391025.1 Enterobacter sp. SECR19-1250
ATGGAAAACTGAATATGGCGTTCTGAGTCTTCCCACCATGATCGGGGAAGACCCTTATTTATACAGTTATCGTGACGGGAATGCCATGTTCATCGTTTAAAAATGGAAGCGTGCTTCAGAAAAGCGAGACCAGCAGCGCAACGGGGAAGCTCATCGGCCAGGTCGACCCTACCAGAAACGCGCTGAGCAGGCGGATGCGTTTACGATCTTTAGACAGGAACCAGGTGATTAATGCGCAGATAGAAGCCATGATTGCGTAAAAAACCAACATCTTTTGATACAACGTCATTCTGTATTCCAGAGCCGAAAAAATAACCGCACGCAATATGCGTCATAAGTTGATACAGATCAAGTTTTTTCGTTACACAATAACCACTTAAATATTAAGGCTAATAACAAATGAGTATCTTACATAACAATCAATGAGGTCTGGCAATAACATTCATTAATAACATGCATTTAAAATGCACATTTTGATAAATTCCCTCTCACGATTAGGAGTCTAATAAAGACAGATATTCATGAGAGGCAATATGCTACGCATTCCACAGCGCTGTATTCATACCCGTTCCACCCCATTCTGGAATAAAGACACAGCCCCCGCCGGGATTTTTCAGCGTCATCTCGACACGGGTACCCGTCCGGGCATTTATCCTCGGCTGAGCGTGATGCAGGGTGCAGTGCGTTACTTAGGCTATGCCGATGCGTTGACTCCCGAGCCTGACAGCACATTAATTATCGAGGCCGGGCATTTCGGTGTTTTTCCGCCTGAGAAATGGCATCACATCGAGGTGATGACCAACGACACGCTGTTTAATATCGAGTTTTTCGTCGAGCCAGAGGTGCTGAAATCGCTTTAATCAACTGACACTTAAGAGGAAACCATTATGCTACGCATTCCTGAGAATTTTGTTCATACCCGCTCCACGCCATTCTGGAACAAAGACACCGCGCCAAAAGCCCTCTTCACCCACCATAATACGAAAGCCAGCGTATATGGCCGTTTGTCGGTGATGCAGGGGGCGGTGCGCTATTTTGGCTTCCCGGACGCAGACGCGACCGAACCGGATCTGGAGCTGGTGATTGAAGCCGGATCGTTTGGCATCTCACCGCCGGAAAAATGGCACCGTATTGAACTTTTGACTGACGATACGTATTTCAATATCGACTTTTTTGCCGACCCCAACGTCACGCTTCAGGGCGCAGGCATCGGTAAAGTGGTCAATACACATAAGGAGTAACGGCGTGGGCAAATCAACTTACACCGTGACCGTTACCAACAACAGTAACGGGGTCTCGGTGGATTATGAAACAGAAACCCCAATGGAGTTGCTCATTCCCGATGTCGCCGCAAACGTAGTGAAAGATCTGGTGAATACCGTTCGCGCATACGATACAGAAAATGAACATGACGTTTGTGGCTGGTAAAAAAACGCCCGGCAATAGAAGCTGCCGGGCATGACTTCCTAGTGTTTTATCATCACATGCCGGACAACGGTATAATCCTCAAGCCCATATACCGACATATCTTTCCCATAACCGGATAACTTCATGCCGCCGTGTGGCATTTCGCTTACCAGCATAAAATGGGTATTCACCCAGGTGCAGCCGTATTGCAGACGCGCACTCAGCCGGTGAGCGCGCCCCACATCCTGGGTCCAGACGGACGAGGCCAGGCCATATTGTGAATCGTTAGCCCAGGCCAGCACCTGGTCTTCGTCGTCAAATTCAGTGACGCTCACCACCGGGCCAAAGACTTCACGTTGCACAATGGCATCTTCCTGTTTTGCTCCGGCCAGCAGGGTTGGCTGGAAGTAATAACCCGCTCCCTCTTTTTTACTGCCGCCCGTCACCACGCGGATATGGCTGAGCGCTTTGGCCTCCTCCACAGCCTGGCAGACGCGCGACAGATGCGCTTGCGAGCTCAGCGGCCCCAGCTCGGTAGAGACCTCTTCCGGCGCCCCCATCTTCAGGCTGGACACCGCTGCGCCCAGTTTTTCCACCAGCGCAGCATAAATGCCCTTCTGGGCATAAATTCGGCAGGCCGCAGTGCAGTCCTGCCCGGCATTGTAGAAACCAAACGTCCGCACACCCTCGACGACCGCATCCAGATCGGCGTCATCAAAGACGATAACTGGTGCCTTGCCGCCCAGCTCCATGTGGGTACGTTTTATGGATGAGGCGGTATGGCCAATGATGTGCTCCCCGGTTGCAATTGAGCCGGTGAGTGACACCATGCGCACTTTCTCATGCCCGGTCAGCGGATCGCCTACCGTTTTTCCGCGCCCGAACAGCACGTTCAGCACGCCAGCCGGGAAAATATCCTTCGCCAGTTCGGCCAGTTTTAAGGCGGTCAGCGGCGTAATCTCAGAAGGCTTGATGACCACGCAGTTCCCGGCGGCCAGCGCCGGTGCCAGCTTCCACGCCGCCATCATCAGCGGGTAGTTCCAGGGGGCGATGGAGGCGACAACCCCAACCGGATCGCGGCGGATCATCGAGGTATGGCCGTCCAGATACTCACCCGCCGCCAGTCCGTTCAGGCAGCGGGCCGCGCCAGCAAAGAACCGAAACACATCGACCACCGCGGGGATCTCATCGCCCAGCGCGCAGTGCAGCGGCTTACCGCAGTTCAGGGATTCGAGTCTGGCAAACTCGTCGGCATGCGCTTCAATAACGTCAGCCAGTTTCAGCAGGCATTCGGCACGCGTTTTGGGCGTGGTTTGCCCCCACTGTGCGAACGCCCGATCGGCAGCCTGCACGGCCGCGTCGACCTGCGCGGCTGACGCTTCAGCAATCTCCAGCAGAACCTCTCCGGTGGCAGGGTTATAGACCGGCTGTTTTTCCCCCTCGCCACTCACCAGTTCACCATTAATCAGCAGTCGTTTTCGCATAGCATTGTCCCGTTGAAATCAATGTTATTTCCCGCTCCCGGCGCTGTTCTCGCCGTCGCGGGTTAGCCACCAGGCTCCCAGAATGGGGAAGGTTGTCACCAGCATCACCAGCAGTGCGACCACGTTGGTGACCGGCACGTCACGCGGACGTCCGAGCTGGTTAAGCAACCACAGCGGTAACGTGCGCTCGTGTCCCGCGGTAAAGGTTGTGACGATAATTTCGTCAAACGACAGTGCAAACGCCAGCATGCCCCCGGCCAGCAGCGCCGACCCAAGATTGGGCAGGACCACGTAACGGAAGGTTTGCCAGCCATCGGCCCCTAAATCCATCGATGCTTCAACCAGGCTCCAGGAGGTGCGTCGGAACCGGGCAATCACATTGTTAAACACCACCACCACGCAGAACGTGGCGTGCCCGACAACGATGGTAAAAAAACCAGGCTCCAGATTGATGGTTTTGAAAGCGGTCAGCAGCGCCAGACCGGTGATGATGCCCGGCAGCGCTATCGGTAACAGCAGCAACAGCGAAATGGCGTTTTTGCCAAAAAACGCGCTACGCCACAGCGCCGCTGCAGCAAGCGTGCCAAGTACCAGGGCAATAGCCGTCGCTAACGTCGCAATTTTAAGTGACAACGTCACGGAATCGATGATGTCGCCACGCCCCGCCGCCACGCTAAACCACTTCAACGTCAGCCCCTGCGGCGGGAAGCTGAAGGCCGCGTCCTCAGTATTAAAAGCGTAGATGGCAATAATCAGCAGGGGGAAATGGAGGAAGATCACCCCGCCCCAGGCGGCCACTTTCAGGAACAACGGTGCGCGTTCAGAGTGCATCGAATGCCCCCAGACGTTTCACGAACGCCAGATAAAGCGAGATAAGCACAATCGGCACCAGGGTGAAGGCGGCGGCCATGGGCATATTGCCGATGGCCCCCTGCTGGGCATAGACCATATTGCCAATGAAATAGCCCGGCGGCCCTACCAGCTGTGGCACGATAAAATCACCGAGCGTCAGAGAGAAGGTAAATATCGAGCCCGCCGCGATACCCGGGATCGCCAGCGGCAGAACAACATAACGAAAGGTCTGACGCGGACGCGCGCCGAGATCGGCAGAGGCCTGCAACAACGAGGCAGGCAGCCGTTCCAGCGCCGCCTGCACGGGCAGGATCATAAACGGCAGCCAGATGTAGACAAAGACCAGAAACCGCCCCAGCCCGGAGGTCGATAACGTGTTCCCGCCAATCGCCGGGAGCGTCAGAACAGAGACCAGGATCGGCTCCAGCCCCAGATGGCTGAGAAACCACTGCGCCACGCCATCTTTCGCCAGCAGTAGCGTCCACGCGTACGCTTTGACGATATAGCTCGCCCACATCGGCAGCATAACGGCAATATAGAAGAACGCTTTCCATTTGCCGCTGGTGTAACGCGCCATATACCAGGCCATCGGGAAGGCCAGAATGGCGCTGGCGAGGGTGACCGCAATCGCCATCACCAGCGTACGGATAATAATGTCGTAGTTTGCCGGGTTAAAAAGTGCCTGAATGTTCGCCAGCGTCAGGTCCGGCGTCACCGACATGGTGAAATCATCAAAGGTATAAAAGCCCTGCCACAGCAGCGCAAGGAGCGATCCCAGATAGACGATGCCAAACCACATCAGCGGTGCCAGCAGCAGCAGGAATATCCCGAGCGACGGTTTGCGCCAGAAGTGCGCGGTCATGCGGCTTAGGGTACCGCGCGGTGCGGGAGGATGTAAGACGCTCATCGCCATTTCACCCTTCCTCATGCAGGCGGATCATGGCGTCGCGCGACCATGACGCCAGCACCGCCTGCCCCGGCTCAACACCGATGTGCAGTGTGTTCGCGCTGAGATTGGCCTGGCTCACCAGCAGTTTTGCCCCCCCGGCAAGTTTCAGCTCCAGGCGCGTTGCCGCACCCTGATACTGGACAGCCTGAACCACGCCTTCAACCTGAACCTCACCGCTCTCATTGAGTCGGATATGTTCCGGTCGAAGCGAATAAGCGCCCTGCATGCCGCACACTTTCTGCGCCAGTGCCGCATCGAAAACGTTCGAGGTGCCGACAAAACTGGCCACGAACGGCGTACGCGGGCGCATGTATAGCTCACGCGGGGTATCCACCTGCTCAATGCGTCCGTTGTTGAAAACGGCGACCCGGTCGGACATTGACAGGGCTTCCCCCTGATCGTGGGTCACAAAAATAAAGGTGATCCCGAGTGCCTGTTGAAGTTTTTTCAGCTCGACCTGCATCTGTTCACGCAGTTTCAGATCGAGCGCGCCCAGCGGTTCATCCAGCAACAGCACGCGGGGTTCATTGACCAGCGCACGCGCAATGGCAACGCGCTGACGCTGGCCGCCAGAAAGCTGCGACGGCTTGCGCGCAATGGCAAAGCTCAGCCCGACCTTTTCCAGCGCCTCCTGCGCCAGTGCATGGCGTTTTTTCTTGTCGATGCCTTTGACCATCAGCCCGTAAGCGACGTTATCGAGAATCGACATATGCGGAAACAGCGCGTAGTCCTGAAACACCGTATTGACGTCCCGCTCCCACGGAGGAAGCTCACTCGCTTCTTTACCGAAGATTGTGATCGCCCCGCCGGAGAGTTGTTCAAAACCGGCGATCAGCCGCAGGCAGGTGGTTTTGCCGGAGCCCGACGGCCCCAGCATGGAGAAAAACTCCCCGTCACGAATGGCAATGCTCACCCCATCCACCGCCCGTACGTCGCCGTACAGACGGGAAACGTCATTAAACTCTACCGCGTACGTCATGTTCTGCTCCCGGATGATTAACGGCCACCCATGATGGCGATGTAATCCTGCGTCCAGCGGCTGTAAGGCACATATTTGCCGCCTTCGGCGATCGGGGTTTTCCAGAACTTGATTTTGTCAAAGGCGTCGTAACCGTTGGTTTCACAGCCTTTCTCACCCAGCAGCGTACTGGCCTTACACCCTTGCGCCACCACCGGCAGAGAGCCAAACCACGCCGCCAGATCGCCCTGCACTTTTGGCGTCAGCGACCAGTTCATCCATTTGTAAGCACACATCGGGTGTTTTGCCTGCGCGTGAAGCATAGTGGTGTCTGCCCAGCCCGTGACGCCCTCTTTCGGGAAGACGGTCGCGATCGGCTGGTTTTCGGCTTTCAGGGCATTCGCCTGGTATGGCCAGGCGCTGGACGCCACCACGCCTTCATTCTTAAAGTCACTCATCTGTACGGTGGTGTCATGCCAGTAGCGGTGGATCAGGGCGTGCTGATCGCGTAGCACTTTCAGAACCGCAGCGTACTGTTCTTCCGTCAGCTGGTAGGGGTCGTTAATACCCAACTGGGGTTGAGTGGCCTTCACAAACAGCGCCGCATCGGCAATGTAAATCGGCCCGTCATAGGCCTGCACGCGGCCCTGGTTGGTTTTACCGTCCGGTAAGTCCTGTTTTACAAACACCACGCTCCAGCTGTCCGGCGGTGTCGGGAAGGTTTTGGTGTTGTACATCAGCAGGTTTGGCCCCCACTGATACGGCGTGCCGTAGACGCTGCCGCCCACGTTAAACCATTCACCTTTAACGAGGCGCGGGTCGAGGGTTTTCCAGTTGGGGATGAGTTCCGGGTTAATCGGCTGAACGCGTTTGCCCATAATCAGACGGAGCGACGCATCTCCGGACGCGGTGACCAGGTCATACCCGCCTTTCGCCATCAGGCTCACCATCTCGTCCGACGTGGCGGCGGTTTTGACGTTTACCGCACAGCCGGTCTCTTTTTCAAACTGGGTTACCCAGTCATAATTTTTATCCGTTTGTCCCCGCTCGATGTAACCCGGCCAGGCAATAATATCCAGCCGACCCTCTCCGTCGCCAATCGCTTTCGGTGGCTCGGCGGCTTGCGCGGTCATTATGGCCATACCAAGCGCACACAGGCTGCTGCGGGCAAATTTTTTGCTCATAAACATTACTCCAGTCGCAATGAAAATTTAGCGGCAGCCGTGCCGTAAAAATATCTCCCTCATTAAACGTAGACCGCGCAAATGCCCCGCACCGTGCGGCTTAAGGAAATTTCATCAAGGTGTGACCGAGGGCGCATTCCCCGTTAACTGGATTATAGACAAGGGGTTAGGCGTGAGAGGTGGTATGCAGATTTCGTATGATGCGACGCGGCAAAATGGTCGCCGCGGCGGCAAAAAGATAAGCAATGATTATTTAGCGAGAGACCGGAATCGTTATTTCAACATGCTGCTGATTAATTTCCCTAACTGAATAACGGCCTGCTCTTCCCGCTCTCCCCATGCCCAGGAGGTATTAAAACGGAAAAAAGGTGTCCAGACATCTGAGGTGGAAAACATCTTGCCTGGGGCAATACTGATGTGATGGCGTAACGCCTGTTCGCTTAACAGTCCTGCATCCAGCTGTGCCGGAAGCTCCAGCCACAAAAAGTAGCCGCTATCGTTATGATGGATTTTGACGCCCGGCGGCATATGGCGCAAAAGTGACTGCCACGCCTGCTGTTTACGCTCGGCCAGCGTACGTCGCAGGCGGCGAAGATGGGCGTCGTAGCGTTTGGTCGCGAGGTAATCCACCAGCGCCAGCTGCATCGGGGAGCTGGTAGAGAGCGTGCTCATCAGCTGAAGCTGCTGAATGCGCCGCGCATGTTTACCCGCCGCTACCCAGCCGATGCGAAAACCGGCCACCAGACATTTCGAAAACGAGGAGCAGTGCAGCGTCATGTCCTGACGATCCCATGCTTTCGCCGGGAGCGGCTTTTCACGGCCAAAATAGAGCTCGCTGTAGACATCATCTTCAATCAGCGTGACGTTGTGCCTCGTCAGCAGCGCCACAAGCTGCGCTTTTTTCTCCGGGCTGAGCGTAAAGCCAAGCGGATTTTGACTGTTGGTCATTATCCAGCAGGCCCTGACCGGGTAGTCATTCAGCGCCTGTTCAAGAGCATTGAGATCGATCCCCTCGCGCACATCCGTCGCAATCGACAGGGCCTTCAACTTCAGGCGTTCCAGCGCCTGCAGCGCGCCGTAGAAACAGGGGTTTTCAACAATCACCCAGCCCCCCGGCTCGGTCACTGCCTGGAGACTCAAGTTCAGCGCTTCGAGCGCGCCTGCGGTGATCACGATCTCCTCCGGTGAGATATTCATCCCCTGCTGTGCATAGCGGCGGGCAATGGCGTGGCGCAAATCGACATTACCCGGCGGCAGGTTTTCAATCACGCTCATCGCCGTCGCGGTTTTGCTGACGTTCGCCAGCGAGCGGTTGAGTTGCTGAAGCGGGAAAAGACGCGGGTCGGGAAAGGCGGAAGCAAAAGGAACAACCGACGGGTCGCGGCTGGCCTGCAGAACGTCGAAGATATAAGTGTTGATGTCCACCGCTTCGTCGCGCATGACCTGTGCAGGTGGCGCTGGCTGTTGTGCGGTCGGGCGCGAGGCAACGTAATAGCCCGACTGCGGTCTGGCGACAATGCGCCCCTGACTTTCCAGCATCTGATACGCGTGGCCCACGGTCATAAAACTCATGCCGCTGCTCGCCAACTGCTCTCGCAGAGAAGGCAGCTTATCGCCCGGCAACCATACGCCAAGCTCAATCTGCGAGATAATTTGTTGCGCCAGACGCTGGTATTTTTTCATCAGATTCTCCTTAATGCCGACAGTGTATATCAGCAGGAGAAAAAGAGAAGATTTTGCTAACTGTTATGGTTTATGAAATGAATTACTTACGGTACTCGGTCACATGATTGTGTGCGAGACGCGCCGCGGCCAGATGATCGAGTGTAATCATTGGCGATTTGCAAAAGATGCATTTTGCGCCGAAGGGATTTTTCTCAGACACATCAAAGGCTGAAGTACGGTACTGCGAGCCATGACAGCATGGGCAGCGAAAATGGATATAAGAAGTCATAGGATTCTCCTGTAAACGTAAATTACTCATGAGCCGATCAGGCGATAATGGTTTGAAACAAAACTAATCGGAATGCAGATAAAGACCCAAGAGAGGCTGCGGAGAGGCACAACGTGATGAGAACTGCTTTATAAAACTACGTCAGATATTTATTTGGACTCAAAACCAGAAGACCATTAACGCACGGTGCCGACGACAAAGCAAGCGGTTTAATGCATAAAATTCATTAAAAAAATATTTTTATGCCCTATAAGGAAGTATATCAGATGGAAAAAGCGGGAACTTTTTGCCAACTGTTATGGTTAAATTTCGCGTTTCTGCGTCTGATAGTCTGATCTGCGCCTCTGTACCATAACAGCACACCGTTTGACATTGAGGCTGTGCATGTTTGGTTTAGATGCTTTTCACCTTGCACGGATACAGTTTGCCTTTACCGTATCCTTCCACATTATTTTCCCGGCAATCACTATCGGCCTGGCAAGCTATCTTGCTGTGCTTGAAGGGCTGTGGCTGAAAACAAAAAATCCGGTCTGGCGATCGCTGTACCATTTCTGGTCCAGGATTTTTGCCGTTAACTTTGGCATGGGCGTGGTCTCCGGGCTGGTGATGGCGTATCAGTTTGGCACTAACTGGAGTGGATTTTCGCAGTTTGCGGGCAGCATTACCGGCCCGCTTCTGACCTATGAAGTGCTGACCGCCTTTTTCCTTGAGGCCGGATTCCTCGGCGTGATGCTGTTCGGCTGGAATAAAGTCGGGCCTGGGCTGCACTTCTTCGCCACCTGTATGGTGGCGCTGGGGACAATTATCTCCACCTTCTGGATCCTCTCCTCCAACAGCTGGATGCAGACCCCACAGGGCTATGAGATCGTCAACGGGCAGGTCGTCCCGGTAGACTGGTTTGCCGTGGTCTTTAACCCCTCCTTCCCTTATCGTCTGCTGCATATGTCGATAGCCGCCTTCCTAAGTAGCGCCCTGTTTGTTGGCGCATCGGCGGCGTGGCATCTGTTGCGCGGAAACAATACGCCTGCCATCCGCGCTATGTTTTCTATGGCGCTGTGGATGACCCTGATTGTGGCCCCTATCCAGGCAATGGTCGGTGATATGCATGGGCTGAATACCTTAAAGCATCAGCCTGCCAAAATCGCCGCCATTGAGGGGCACTGGGAAAACCCACCGGGGGAACCTACCCCGCTACTGCTGTTTGGCTGGCCAGATATGGAACTGGAGCGCACCCGTTTTGGCCTTAAGATCCCCGCTCTTGGCAGCCTTATCCTGACGCACAGTCTGGATAAACAGGTTCCGGCGCTCAAGGAGTTCCCGAAGGAAGATCGTCCAAACTCCACCATTGTCTTCTGGTCTTTCCGCATTATGGCGGGCTTAGGCATGCTGATGCTGCTGCTCGGCGTGGTGGCGCTCTGGTTGCGTTATAAAAAGCGCGTTTACACCTCGCGCCCCTTCCTGTGGTTTGCTTTGCTGATGGGGCCTTCAGGGTTGATCGCCATACTGGCCGGATGGGTGACCACCGAAGTAGGACGCCAGCCGTGGGTCGTCTATGGGCTTCAACGTACCCGGGATGCGGTATCCGCTCATGGCGATCTGCATATGAGCGTCAGTTTGCTGGCTTTCTTCGTCGTTTACACCTCGGTCTTCGGCGTCGGTTACAGCTATATGGTGCGCCTGATTAAAAAAGGGCCTCAGCCTCACGAATCGTTCGCCACCGAGGCCGATGGACGTCCGGCACGCCCGCTTTCCGCAGTTACCACTGGCAATAAGGAGCAGCCATAATGGGTATCGATCTTTCCATTATCTGGTTTGTCATCATCGTCTTCGCGACGCTGATGTATATCGTGATGGACGGTTTTGATCTGGGGATCGGCATTCTGTTCCCGATGACGCAAAACCCGGACGATCGCGATGTGATGGTCAACAGCGTCGCCCCGGTCTGGGACGGGAATGAAACCTGGCTGGTGCTGGGTGGCGCTGCCCTCTTCGGTGCCTTTCCGCTGGCCTACGCGGTGATTATCGATGCCCTCACCATTCCGCTGACATTAATGCTGATCGGTCTTATTTTTCGTGGCGTGGCGTTTGAGTTTCGTTTTAAAGCAACGCCAGCGCACCGTCCGTTCTGGGATAAAGCCTTTATTGGCGGTTCACTTCTGGCGACGTTTACCCAGGGCGTGACGGTGGGTGCCGTCATAAACGGGTTTGCCGTCACCGGGCGTGCCTATACCGGCGGTCCCTTTGACTGGTTTACCGCGTTTAACCTGTTCTGTGGCGCGGGTCTGGTGGTGGCCTATGCGCTGCTGGGCGCCACCTGGCTGGTGATGAAAAGTGAAAATGCCCTGCAACAGCGGATGCGCGAAGTTTCTAAAACGCTCTTAATTGTGCTGCTGGCCGTTATCGCGGCGATCAGTCTCTGGACCCCGCTGGCGCACCCGGCCATCGCCGCGCGCTGGTTTACGCTGCCGAACCTGTTTTATCTGTTGCCGGTTCCGGCTCTGGTCGTCCTGCTGAGCCTGTATCAGTGGCGCTGCCTGAATAATCTGCAAAGCCATAATCGGCCGTTTATCCTGACGCTGGGGCTTATTTTTCTCGGCTTTAGCGGGCTTGGGATCAGCATCTGGCCGCATATTATTCCACCGTCGATCACCCTGTGGCAGGCGGCCGCGCCGACACAAAGTCAGGGCTTTATGCTGGTAGGTGCGTTGTTGATCATTCCCGTGATTCTGGTCTACACCTTCTGGAGTTACTACGTATTTCGCGGAAAAGTACAGCATGGGGAGGGTTATCACTGATGCAACAGCCTGTCTGGAAACGATTGCTGTGGCTGGCCATTATCTGGGGCGGCAGCGTACTGGCGCTGGCGGCTGTCAGTATGTTCTTCCGCATGCTGATGACGGCCGCCGGGTTTAAATCTCACTGATCTTGTCCCGGGCAACCGCTGCGTTGCCCGGTCTTCTTCCCGCACTTTCAGATAAACCCCATTAACGCACGCCAGCGTATCGTTACACTGGTAAATGATTCACAGTATTTATAGTTCGAGAAGAAAAATGAAAAAACTCATTGCGTTAAGTGTTATCAGTCTTGTCCTCTCCGGCTGCGTTAATCCGGGTAAAGCGTCTGTTCAGCCGGAGCAGCTTAAGAACCACCGCTTTGTGCTGGAAAATGTGGACGGGAAAGCCGTGAAGGCCACGACAACGCAACCTGAGATCAGTTTTAGCGCGTTGCCCGATATCAGCCTGGTTAATAACATCAGCATTTCCGGCGTGATGTGTAACCGCTTCAACGGACAGGGAAAATTGTCCGAAGGGGAACTTAAGGTTAAAGGGCTGGCCATGACGCGCAAACTCTGTACCGAACCACAATTAAACGAGCTGGATCAGGCCATCGGCGACATGCTGCGCAAAGGGGCGCAGGTCGACCTGACTGAAGACCAGTTAACGCTGGCGACAGCCGACAAAACGCTGATGTTTAAACGCGCTGAATAATCAGTAGCTACCGCAGGATCCAACGGCAAGCGACTGTTCACTGCAGCGTTTGCCGTTTGGCAAGGCGCACATCCCGATCGCAGAGCCATCGAGCTGGCGGGCAACCGACAGTGAGCCACCAATCATCGCGCAGTTAGCTTGTCCAGAACTGGACATCGCGGCTTTCATTCCCGGCGTTACGTGTGCCGCCGTGGCCTGCTGAACAGGTTCGTTACTACAGGCCGACAGCAATAACGCGGCACACCCTACCCAAAACGCTGAACGCATGCTCTCTCTCCCATGAATAATGCGAAACCTATGCATAATAGGCATCACATCCCGTGCCGTCGAGAGCGGAAGTGCGTATTTATGCGCTGCTGAAACAATTTCTCGCAATTTTTTTGGATATTGTTGAACCTGAAGCTGTTGGCAGTATATTACTGCCTTACTCTTTGGGATTGCGTTAACAGGCTGGTTCATAAGGATAATAATCAATGCCGATTTACAATAAGTCGTTTTGCGTAGCCGTGCTCGCGCTGTGTTCTTTTCATGCCCGGGCTGAGCAGTGCTCACCCGAAAGCGTAAACAAAAATAAAACCAATAATTTCATCCTACTGCAACAGCAAATTAATGGAGCAATACCTAAAACGATTGAGACCAGGATTGAGAGTTCGGACGGTTACATCCGTACAACAATAAATGCGAGTTACAACCGCTGTGGCGAACTTCTTGGCGGCAGTATGCTGGAGGTAAAAACAGCAACCTATCCTCAATCTGTTCTTGTGATTACCAGTGCGATAAAACTCAGTAAAGCGGATTACGGCTGGCGCATCCTTGTCGATGGCAAAGGCATCGGAACGGACAAGCGCAACCAAAAATCGACACTGTTATTCCGTCATAATGTTGAAGGTATGTATTTGCTAAGGAAGGTGCGAATAAGCAGGTCATTTCTTCCCAAGCTGACTCGCTGATT